>NZ_SDIG01000093.1:0-25449 GCF_004122755.1 Streptomyces sp. TM32 | reverse complement strand
GAGGCGATGGGCGACGGGGTGGGTGGAGGGGCGCTGGTCGGCGTCGTAGCCCCAGCCCTTGCGGGCGACGGCGAAGTCGGTCCAGGTGTCGGTGAAGCGTGTGGCCTCGGACAGGACCTGGTAGCCCATGTACTCGGCGAAGGACTCGTTCAGCCAGATGTCGTCCCACCACTGGAGGGTGACCAGGTCGCCGAACCACATGTGGGCCATTTCGTGGGCGATGACCACGCCGCGGGTCTGGCGTTCGGTGTCGGTGACCGCCGAGCGGAAGACGAACTCGTCGCGGAAGGTGACCAGTCCGGGGTTCTCCATGGCGCCGGCGTTGAATTCGGGGACGAACGCCTGGTCGTAGGAGTCGAAGGGGTAGGGCTCCTCGAAGATCTCGTGGTAGCGGTCGAAGCAGCGGCGGGTGAGGTCGAGGATCTCCTCGGCGTCGGCGTCGAGGTGGGGCGCGAGCGAGCGGCGGCAGTGGATGCCGAAGGGCAGCCCGGCGTGTTCGGTGCGGACGGAGTGCCAGCGGCCGGCGGCGACGGCGACGAGGTAGGTGCTGATCAGGGGGGTGGGGGCGAGGGTCCAGTGGCCGGGGTCGCCCTGGGTGGCGAGGCCGTTGCCGAGGACGGTCCAGTCGGTGGGGGCGGTGACGGTGAGGGCGAAGACCGCCTTGAGGTCGGGCTGGTCGAAGGCGCCGAAGACGCGCTGGACGTCGTCCAGGAAGAGCTGGGTGTAGACGTAGCTCTCGCCGTCGGCGGGGTCGGTGAAGCGGTGCATGCCCTCGCCGGTGCGGGAGTAGCTCATGGTGGCGTCCAGGCGCAGTTCGTGGGCGCCGGGGGTGAGGCCGGTGAGCGGGAGGCGGTTGTCGTCCAGGGCCGCGGGGTCGAGGGGCCGGCCGTCGAGGGTGGCGGAGTGCAGCTCGGCGGGTTTGAGCTCGACGAAGGTGTCGCCGGCGGCGCGTGCGGTGAACTGGATGACCGTATGGGACCCGAACCTGTCCGCACCTCGGGTGAGGTCGAGTGCGATGTCGTAATGGTGGACGTCGATGAGCCGGGCTCGGGTCTGCGCCTCGTCGCGCTGCAGTGCGGGCATGGGGTCATGCTGCCGTACGGTCCGCGGCCTGTGCACGGGGGTTTGACAGGTCGGGGCGGGCCGGGGGCGGCCGCCCGGGTCAGCCGCCGACCCGTGGTGGGTCGTCCGGATCCGGGATCTGGGTGGACCAGCCGCCCGGCACGCTGTGGACCTGGCGGTCGCGGAAGCGGACCGGGGCGGTGCCGACGCGGCGGGTGAACAGGCGGCTGAAGTAGGCCGGGTCCTCGTAGCCGACCCGGCGGGCCACCGCGGCCACCGGCAGCTCGGTTCCCGCCAGGAGTTCCTTGGCCCGCCCCAGGCGGATCCCCAGCAGGTAGTCCTTGGGGCTGCAGCCGGCGCCGCGGCGGACGGCGGTGCGCAGTTCCGCCGGTGTCATGCCGTGCCGGGCGGCGTGTTCGGCGACGGAGAGCGGCAGGAACGCGTCGCGGGCCAGCGCCTGGAGGACGGGTTCGCCCTCGGCGTCCGTATCGGCCCGGGCCCGGCGCAGGGCGACCAGGAGTTCATGGACGGCGGCGGAGGTCTCCACCTCCAGGAGCGGGTTGCCGCGCCGGGCCGCCCGGGCGATGCGCCCCACGGCCGCGCGCGCCGGGCCGGTGTCCGCGAGCGGGACGAGGGGGCGGTCCCGCTCGATGTAGCCGAGTTCGGTGTAGGTCTCGGCGGCGGGCCCGGTGAAGTCGACGAAGCTCTCGTCCCAGCCGGTCTCGGGGTCGGCCCCGTAGTGGTGCACCACCCCCGGCGTGATCCACAGCAGGGCGGGGGCGGTGACCGCGTGGCGGCGGCCGTCGGGGGTGGTGCACCAGCCGCGGCCGGCGCTGATGACGATGGCGACATGGTGGTCGAGGGTGCGCGGGCCGACCGCGGGCAGGGTGCCGTGCTGGAGTCCGACCCCCAGGCACACCAGGCCGAGCCGGTGGTGGACCGGGTTCGGCGTGAAGTACCGCATCCAGGTGTGGTACACGTCCGGGCCTCCCGTCGCCGCGTGCCTGTCCGTACCGCTCGGTCGAACCGTCCAACCGCAGCCGATCTTTGTCCATGGACCGTCACACCGCCAGAGGGCGAGGGTGACCCGTGACCGGGCACGCCCGGCCGGTGACGCACGGAGACGACACAGGGGCGGGTGACGTGACGCGGTTCGAGGTGGGCGAGCGGGACTTCCTGCTGGACGGGCGGCCGGTGCGGCTGTTGTCCGGGGCGCTGCACTACTTCCGGGTGCACGAGGAGCAGTGGGGCCACCGGCTGGCGATGCTCCGGGCGATGGGCCTGAATTGTGTGGAGACCTATGTGCCGTGGAATCTGCACGAGCCGCGGCCCGGTGAGTTCCGGGACCCGGAGGCGCTGGGGCGGTTCCTGGACGCGGCGCAGGCGGCCGGGCTGTGGGCGATCGTCCGCCCGGGGCCGTACATCTGCGCGGAGTGGGAGAACGGCGGGCTGCCTCAGTGGCTGACCGGGCCGCTGGGCCGGCGGGTGCGGACGCGGGACGTGGCGTATCTGCGGGCCGTGGACCGCTGGTTCGGGCGGTTGCTGCCGCAGGTCGTGGCGCGTCAGTGCACTCAGGCCGCGGGGCCCGGCGGCCCGGGCGGCGGGCCGGTGCTCATGGTGCAGGCGGAGAACGAGTACGGCTCGTACGGCAGCGACGGCGCGTACCTGGCGTGGCTGGTGGACCGGTTGCGTGCGCACGGGGTGCGGGTGCCGCTGTGCACGTCGGACGGGCCCGAGGAGCACATGCTGAGCGGCGGGTCGGTGCCGGGGGTGCTGGCCACCGTCAACTTCGGTTCCGGGGCGCGCGAGGCGCTGGCCGCGCTGCGGCGCCACCGGGCGGACGGGCCGCTGATGTGCATGGAGTTCTGGTGCGGGTGGTTCGCGCACTGGGGGCGGGCACCGGCGCCGCGCTCGGCGCGGGACGCGGCGGCGGCGCTGCGGGAGATCCTGGAGTGCGGCGCCTCGGTCAATGTGTACATGGCCCACGGCGGTACGAGCTTCGGCGGGTGGGCGGGGGCCAACCGGTCGGGTGAGCTGCACGACGGGGCACTTCAGGCGACGGTGACCTCGTACGACTACGGGGCGCCGGTCGATGAACGGGGGCGTCCCACGGAGAAGTTCTGGCGGTTCCGGGAGGTGCTGGCCGAGTGGGCACAGGGGCCGCTGCCGCCGGTGCCGGAGCCGCTGCCGGTCCTGGCGGCTCCGGCGCGTGCGGTGCTCGGGGAGTGGGCGCCGGCCGGGGAGGTGATGGCGGCGCTGGGGGGTGCGGAGGTCGAGGCGGGCGGTCCGGCGACGTTCGAGGAGCTGGGCGTGGACCGGGGGATGGTGCGCTACCGGCTGGCGGTGCCGGGGCCGCGGGCCCGGTATCCGCTGCGGGTGCGGGGGCTGCGGGACCGGGCGGTGGTGTCCGTCGACGGGGTGCCCGGGCCCGTGGTGGACGCCGAGGACGCGCTGCTGGGGGAGGTGGCCGGGCCGGCGTCGGTGGAGGTGTGGGTGGGGTCGCTGGGGCGCGTCAACTACGGTCCGCGGCTTGCCGAGTCCAAGGGGATCGTGGGCGGGGTGCTGCACGAGCGGCAGTTCGTGCACGGCGTACGGTCGCGGGGGCTGCGGCTGGACGCACTGGAGGAGGCGGGTGCGCTGGCCAAGGTGCCGTTCCGGGCGGCGGCGCGCCGCCGACGGGGCCCGGTGGCCGGCGCGCCCCCGGCGATCACCCTCAGCTCCCCGCCGCTCGGCCTTCTGCCGCGCAGGGCCACAGACCGGGCGCCCCGGCCCCTTCCCCCACGGGGGCCGGGGCGCCCTCCCACTCCCACAACAGCAGCTCGTTGTCGCCCTCGCGCAGCACCGGCCCGGGGACGTACAGGGCGCGCTGCGGCCCGACGGACCGATAGCGCCCCAGGCAGAACCCGTTGATCCAGGCGAAACCGTGGCGCCAGCCCGGCAGCACGAGGTCCGCGTCCCCGGCCCGCCCGGCCACCGTCACCGTGCCCCGGTACAGCCCCGCGGCCCCGCCGGCTCCCGCCGCCGCGCTACCCCTGCACCTCGCGCACCTCGAACGCGTCGAGGACGAACTCCGCGGTCCCGTCGTCGCCCACCTTGCGCAGGCCCACCCACGCCTCGCCGCGTGCCGGCGCGGTGAACTCCTCGCTGAAGGTGGTGGGTCGGGTCGCCACGGGCAGCGGGCTGCGGCGCAGTTCGCGGGGCGCGGGCTCGTCGACGGCGGTGACCCAGGCGTACTGGCCGGCCTGCTCGTTCTCGTAGCGGAAGGTGACCCGGTAGCGGCGGCCGGGCGTGAAGCGGACGGTGTGCGGGACGGTGCGGTACACCAGCCCGGTGTTCTCGCCACGTGACTTGAGCGACTGGCCGCCGTCGATGACGTCGTCGATCGCCTTGCCGTTCCAGCCCCGCTGGGTGAAGCGGGCGTGCCGCTGGGCGAGGTGGGTGCGCGGGTCGGTGCTGCCGCCCGCGTCGCCCTTGACGAAGACGCCCCAGCCCTGGGGGACGTGCTCGAAGTCCTCGAAGGCGACGGTGCCTTTCCTGGCGGTGGGTTGCGCGGGCACCACGCGGACGTTGTCGAAGCGGACCCGGGCCCGGCCCGCCGCCGCGGTCAGGGTGAGGGTGACCGGCCCGCCGCCGTCGGGGACGGTGAAGTGGGTGAACAGCCGCTGGAAGCGGGTGCCGGACTTGCGGTCGGCGGCGACGTAGTTGCCGGCGGTGGAGGTGTCCGTCCAGTTGGCGACGGTGACGCCGTCGGCGGTGCGGATCGCAAGGCC
Source organism: Streptomyces sp. TM32 (assembly GCF_004122755.1). Taxonomy (NCBI): domain Bacteria; kingdom Bacillati; phylum Actinomycetota; class Actinomycetes; order Kitasatosporales; family Streptomycetaceae; genus Streptomyces; species Streptomyces sp. TM32. The sequence continues at coordinate 20,617 of NZ_SDIG01000093.1, read as the reverse complement.
CGCCCGGCGCCGCTCCCCCGCCGTGGCGCCGACCTCGATCTGTACGGAGGCGGCGTAGCTGCCGGGGGCGAGCCGGCGGAGGGTCTGGGCGACGGTGGCGGGGGCGCCCGCGCCGATGACCAGTTCGTAGTCGCCGAGTGCGCTGCGCCGGACGGCGGCCGGGCCGGTGGTCCGCCAGGCGTCCAGGTTTCCGGCGTGGAAGCCGGGGTCGGTGACCGGGGTGCCCTCGCCCCAGCGGGGGTCGCCCTGGGCCGGGGCCCGGTGGCGGTGGACGACGTACGCCACGCCGGGCCGGGCGGTGAGGGCGATCTTCCCGTCGCGGACCGGGACCCGGGTCTCCTCGGTGCGGCCCTGGTCGGTGAGCCGGTAGACGTGGACGGCGGTGGCCGCGGACCAGCCGCGCGGCAGCGTCCAACGGGTCGTGCCGCCGCGGGGGTTGTAGTGGTAGAGCCTGCCGGGGTCGGTGGCGTTGCGGGGCTCCCAGGGGAGCAGGTAGGTGCCGTCGTCGTAGACCTGCCGGCCGTCGGTGGTGATCGTGCGGGTGCCCTGGGCGTCGCTGACGGACGTCTTGGTGGGGCCCTCGAAGGTGATCTCGTGGGCGCCCCAGGTCTTGATCGGGTACGCCTGGAGGTACTTGGCGGGCAGTGCCGCGGTCCACAGGAGGGTGTGGAAGGCGGTCCAGTCGGTCTTGCCGACCCAGCCCTCGAAGTTGCCCATCCGGCCGCTGCCCAGCAGTGTGGGCCACTTGTCGGCGAAGACGTCCTTGTGGTGGTTGCGGACGAAGCGGATCAGCTGGGAATTGATACCGCGGGAGGTGTCGGGACCGTAGTCGGTCTCGTTGGCCCAGTGCGACCACAGCGAGGAGCGCTCCAGCCCGTGGCCCCATTCGGTGGTGATCCGCCAGCCCTGGTCGCGCAGATGCCGCTGGAGCCGGTCGGAGTTCCAGCCGGACTCGCGGAAGACGTCGATATAGAGGGTGTTGAGCGCCGGGTCGGTCTCCTTGCGCAGCCGGGCGAAGCGGGCGGCGATGTCGCCGGAGACCAGATCGCGGCGGGCGTCGATGCGGTAGGACTGGTCGAGCCAGTCCCACTGCTTGTCGTCCTTGTCGACGAGCTCCTCGGAGAAGGCGTGCGCGACGGGGTAGGACTCGGTGGCGTTGACGTGCACCGCGAAGTCGCTGTGCCACTTCTTTCCGGCGCGGAGCAGCGCGTTGAGATCGGCGAGGCCGCCGGCCCGCTCGTTGTAGTTGCCGCCGTAGTCGGGGTGGGCGGAGTCGTGGCCTTCGGACTGGTAGCCCTTGAGGAGGGTGAACTGCCCGAGCCCGTCGGTGGCCAGGGCGATCCGCTTGACGTTGTCGAGGGTGGCGAGGAACGGGTTGGTGGCCTGGCTGGCGAAGTTGAACGCGATGTGCGGGACGACCCGCAGGTGCTGGGTGTCGGCGCCCAGCGGCACGACCATGATGTCGCGCAGCGCGATGGCGGCGTCCTGCCAGTCGACGCGGCCGTCGCCGTTGCGGTCACCGGTGACGATGACGGTCGCGTACGGCAGCGGCTCGGTGGCACCGGACGGCTGCCCGGCCGCCCGGTGCGTCCACTGGCCGGGGACCAGCTGCGCCTTGACGAAGCCGTCGCCCTGGAGGGTCTGCCGCCACAGCCGGCCGTTCTCCCAGGTGGTGGCGCCGGCCGGCGTGTCGTACACGGTGTTGGTCTCGACGGCGGCGGCCAGCTCGTCGGTGGCGACGACGGCGTAGGCGCATCCGGTGGGCGCGGCCTCGGCCGGGGTGTCGGCGGTGACCTGCACCAGGGTGTCCCCGCTCGTGGCCTTGTCGAGCGCGATACGGGCGGCGAGCAGGGTCGCGCCGGGCTGGTCGCTGCGGACGCCGATCAGCGCGAGGCCGGGGATCTCCAGGGTACCGACGCGCAGCCCCGGGGTGTCGGTGATGCCGGTGACCCGCCAGGTGACCTGCCGGCCCCGGACGGCGATCTCGACGGTGATCCGGGTACCGCCGTCGAAGCCGAGGGTGTAGGTGGCGCGGTCGGCGCGGACGCGGTGACCGACGTGGGGGGTGCGGGCGGTGCCGTCGACGAGGACCTCGGTGACCGGGGTGTCCTGGCCGTGCAGGACGGCGCCGGTGCCGCGGTCGGTGTAGGAGACGATGCGCGGGAAGGCGGTGTCGACGCGGACCTCCAGCGCGTCGGACCGGAGCCGGGCCGTACCGTCGCGCCGGGAGGCGGCCGCGGCAGGGGGCGCGGCGGGCAGGAGGGTCCCGGCGACCGGGGCGAGCGCGGTGCCGGCGACGACCGTTCTGCGGCTGGGCCCGCGGGGGGCACCTGTCTGTCCGTTCACGCGCGCTCCTCCTTCGTGCCGGCAGTGCCTGTCGGCGGACAGCGTGCTGTGGGCGCGGGGCGTGCGCCTATGGACAAAGGAGGGGCAGGTGTTGGACAGATGTGGGGCCGGTGGGACGCCGGTGACGGCGGGCGGCCCGGGCCGGTGGCGAGGTCGGGCGGCAGCCGCGGGCCCGGGCCGGTGACGGCAGGCAACCCCGGTCCGGTGGCGGCGTCAGGCGGCCGCGCCGCCGTCGAGGGGCAGGACGGCGGTGAGCTCCCAGCCGCCCTCGGCCGCGGGGCCCGCGGTGAGGCGGCCGCCCATCGCCTCGGCCCGTTCGGTGAGTCCGGCCAGGCCGAAGCCGCCGCCGCGGGCCTGTTCGCAGAGGCGGGCGGGGGCGCCGCCGTCGTTGGCGATGCGCAGTTCCGCCCCGAGGGGGACGGGCCGCAGGCCGATCCGTACCGCCGTGGCGTCCGAGGCGTGCTTGCGGACGTTGGTCAGCGCCTCGCGCACGATGCGGTAGACCGCGGCCGCCACATCGGCCGGCAGCGCGTCGGTCAGCCCGCGGTCGAGGGCGAGGACGACCGGCGGGCCGGTGCGGGCGAACGCGTCGGTCAGCGCCCGCACCTCGGCGAGCCCGGCGACCGGATGGGTCTGTGCCCCGGGCTCCCGCAGGACCCGCACCAGCCGGCGCATCGCGCCCAGCGCCTCGCTGCCGGAGGTCTCGATCCGTTCGAAGGTGGCGCCGGCCTGCTGCCCCTCCAGGGCGGTGAAGCGGGCGGCGCGGGCCTGGACGACGATGCCGGTGACGTGGTGGGCGACCAGGTCGTGCAGCTCACGCGCCAGTTCCAGCCGCTCGGCGGCCCGGACCGCGGCGAGGTCGCGCAGCCGCTGGCCGTCCTGGCGGCGCAGGACCAGCGAATAGGCGGCGACGACCACGGTGAGCATGACGTGCACGGCGGTGAAGACGCCCAGCCGGATGTCCCGCAGCGGGGCGAGCACGCAGGCCAGGCCCAGCAGCGGGCCGAGCACGGCGGCGGTGCGGGCGGGCGCGCGGTGCACGACGGCGCCGAGCAGGACGAGCAGGGCGATGCCCTCGCCCAGGCCCCAGACCTGCGGGGCGTGCTGTCCGGCGATCAGCACCGCCGAACCGGCCAGCGAGACCGCGGCCGCGGTCCAGCCGCGGACGGTCAGCGGGACCCGGGCGGCGGGCACCGCGCACAGGCAGACCACCACGGCGGTGACCACCAGGGTCGCGTACGGGCGGAGCGGCTGACTGGCCAGCTCCACCGTCTCGAAGCCGACGAGGAACAGCAGCAGCACCGCCAGCCCGGCCTTGGCGGCGACGCCGGGCCGCGGGCGCGGCAGGCGCCATCCCGCCACCGGGCCCCCGCCCGGGACGAGCCGCTTTCCGGTGCGCTCCCTCACGTCCTGCCCGTGACCAGACCGGTCTCCCAGGCCCAGGCGGCGATCTCGACCCGGTTGCGGGCGTCCAGCTTGCTCTGCACGTTCGCCAGATGGGTCTTGACCGTGGACAGCGAGACGAACAGTTCGCCGGCGATCTCGGCGTTGGTCAGACCGCCGGCCAGCGCCCGTACGACGTCCTGTTCGCGCTCGGTGAGCGGCTCGGAGGGGGAACGGGCCGGGCGGCCGCGGCCGTCGGCGGGAGCCATCCGGCGCAGCAGCCGGACGGTGATCGCGGGCGAGACCAGCGAGTCGCCGACGGCGGCGGCGCGGACGGCCTCCACGAGCATGGCCGGGCTGGCGTCCTTGAGGAGGAACCCACTGGCACCGTCGCGCAGCGCGGCGTGGACGTACTCGTCCAGGTCGAAGGTGGTGACGATGACGATCCGGGGGCGCTGGCCGTGCTCGGGGTGGGCGGCGGCCAGCTCGGCCAGCCGGCGGGTGACCTCCAGCCCGTCGAGGGCGGGCATCCGGATGTCGAGCAGCAGCACATCGGGGCGCAGCCGGGCCACGGCGTCGAGGGCGGCCCGGCCGTCGATGACGTCGTCGAGGACCTCGATGTCGTGCTGGCTCTCCAGAATCATCCGGAAGCCCATCCGGACCATCTCCTGGTCGTCCGCGATGACCACGCTGATCGGCATGTCGTTCCTCCTCGGCGCCGTATGGGCCGAGGGCCCGTGTCCGTCCGTCCGGCCGGCGGGGCGCGCGGCGCCCCGGGGACCGGGAGAACCTGCGGGCACGGTCAGCCCCGGACCGCCTGCGGGGGCGCCTCGGCCGGCTCGACCGGGCTGTCCTGGACGCCGAGCAGGACGTAGACGACGGCCGCTGCGGAGGCGGCGAGCAGCAGGACGGCGAGGACCATCGTGCGGTGGTCGCGGTCACGACGGCATACCGGGGGCCGGGCGCGGGGTCGGGGCTGGGTGGTCATGGCGTTCACGCTAAGGAGCCGCCGAGGGGCCCGCCCATAGGCCGTACGGTCATCCGTGACGCCACAAGTCCCGTCCGTAAGCACGAGTTTGGTCCCGGGCTGTACGGACCAAGGTCCCTGGGGCGGCGGGACCAAAGGCCCGGAACCGGGGGGGTCGGGAGCGCCCGCCGCGGCACAGGGCCCGGGGAGCGGCTGCGGCTCCCCGGGCCCTTCGGTGCGTACCGCGGTCAGCCGCCGAGGTCGCCCGCGGCCTTCTTGATGTTCGCGGCGAAGGTGCTCACCTCGCTGTAGACACCGGGCTTGCCGGGCCGTGCGCAGCCCTCGCCCCAGGAGACGATGCCGACCTGGAGCCACTGGCCGGCGTCGTCCTTGCGGAACATCGGGCCGCCGGAGTCGCCCTGGCAGGTGTCGACGCCGCCGGTGTCCAGCTTGCCGGCGCAGATCTCGTCGCCGGGCGTCAACTGGTCACCGTAGGCCTTCTTGCACGTGGCGTCGTCGACGAACGGCACGGTCGCCTTGAGGAGGTAGCGCTGCTGGTCGCCGCCCTCCTTGTCGGCGCCCCAGCCGGCGATGGTGAAGTCGCCGCTGTTGAGCTTGTCGTTCTCGGCGATCTTCAGGGTGGGCTGGTCTATCGGCTTGGCGAGTTTGATGAGCGCCCAGTCCTTGCCCTTGCCGTTGTAGCCGGGGGCCTGGAGGACCTGGGTGGACTTCACCTTGACGGCGTGCGAGTCCTCCAGGTCGGCCGCCCCGGCGGTGGCGGTGATGGAGGTGTTGGCGCCGCTGCCGTCGACGCAGTGCGCCGCGGTGAGCACGATGTCCTTGGCGTACAGGGCGCCGCCGCAGCCCATCGACAGCCGGACCATGAAGGGGAATTCACCCTGGTCGGCCTTGGTGCCGCCGACGACTTTGGTGCGGACGGAGCCGGACGGGTCCGGGGCGGGGGCGGCGTGGGCCGCGCCCGGCTGGAGGCTGAAGGCGGCCAGGGCGACCGCGCCGACGGCGGTGGATCTCGTGAGGAGCTTCCGGTGAGTGCGCAACGGGCTTCCTTTCGTGGGGGGTTGCACGTCGATGACGAGCCCATGCCAGCACCGGAGCCGGACGTGACCGCCGCACCCCGCACAGGGCGGAAGACAGCACGCCGTAAGGCGTCCGGACCCAGTGGGGGATGAGTCCGAAGAGCGCCCTGCGATTATGTGGACCGGCAGGTCAGAGTGACAAGGGTGCGCATCCGGCCAACTCCCGTGCCACACAGGCCCCGTACGGCCCATACCGGACGTTCCCGGCGCCCCGTACAGTGGCCGGGTGACCACCGGCAGCAGTGAGATCGAGCACGGTTTCCCCCATATCGACACGGTGCGCGCGGCCGTCCACGCGCTGTTCACCCGCCTGTCGTACGACACGGTCAGCACCTTCGCCACCAGCGTGCTGCCGGTCGATGTGGCCTTCGACGACTCCGAGGACCTTCATCTGGGGGCGCAGCGGGTCGCCCGCGCCCTGGTCCGCCAGCTGCATCTGCCGGACGCCCGGATGGTCATCACCTTCCGCGAGATGGAACACGCCGCGAACGTCGAACTCACCGCGGGGCCGGAGTACTTCATCGAGCTGAACGACCGCTTCACCCGGCACCGCAAGGACATCGGCGCGGCGCTGGCCCACGAGGTGATGCACATCTGCCTGCACCGGCTGGACCTGTCGTTCCCCGGCACCCGCGACAACGAGATCCTCACCGACACCGCCACCACGTACCTCGGCGCGGGCTGGCTGCTGCTGGACGCCTACCGCGAGCACGGCCCGTTCTCGCAGAAGCTGGGCTATCTGACGCCGGAGGAGTTCGGCTACGTCCTCGCCAAGCGGGCCCGGTTCTTCGGCGAGGACCCGGCGCCGTGGTTCACCAGCCCGCAGGGGTACGACGCGTACACGGCGGGCGCGGAACGGGCCGGGCGGGACCTGCGCCGGCCTCCGCTGGCCGGCGCCGGCTGGGCGGCCCGGCTGCGCTACGCCAAGGACCGCCGGGCGGCGCAGCAGGGGCGGACGGCCCGGCCGCCCGCGGCGGGTGACGGCTACGCCTTCGAGGGCCCGTCCCCCCTTCGGGTGTCGTTCCCCTGCCCCGCCTGCCACCAGCGGATCCGGGTCCCGGTCCGCGGCCGGCTCCAGGCGCGCTGCACGCTGTGCAAGACCCTGCTGGACTGCGACACCTGACGGCTCGGCGGCCGCCCCGCCGGGCCGGGCCCGTTCAGACCCACCCCTCCAGGCCCGCCATGAAGGCGTCGAAGTCGTCGCGGTGGATGGTGTGTCCCACGCCGGGCACCGTACGGACCTCGAAGCCGCGGCCGGCCAGCTCGGCCGCCGCCGGCGCGGAGTAGAGGAACCCCTCCCCCGCGTACTGCACCAGCGAGGGGACGACCGGCTTCTCGGGCGTACGGTCCATGCGGTGCGCGGCGGACAGCGCGAGGGCGGTCCCGGTGTCCCAGTCCGCGACCGTGGCCAGCTCGATGTCGATGTCGGCATCGCTCCAGCGCGGGTTGAACATCCGCACCTTCGCCCGGTCGGCCCGCTTGAACGTGACGAACAGGGCCGGGTCGACGGACTGTCCGAGCCCGGCGAGCGACCACGCCGGATCGCTGTACACCGCCCGCCGCGGCTGCAGCCGCTCCACCGCCAGGGACAGCGCCAGGCCGCCCAGGGAGTGCCCGATGACGACCTCGGGGGCGGCGGGCAGGGTCTCCACGAGGTCGTCGGCGAACAGTTCGGCGGCGTAGTCGCCGCGCGGGCTGCGGCCGTGGCCGCGCAGATCGACGGCGAGGACGCGATAGCCGCGGCCGGCGAGCGCCGGGCCGACCCGGTGCCAGGTGCGGTGATCGGACATCAGTCCGTGGACCAGCACCGCGATCCGTTCACCGGCGCCCCACTCATGGGTGTACAGCTGCATGCCCGTGCCTCTCCTCGCATCCCGCGCCCGCCGGCTCCCGCCGTTCCCGGCCCGGGCCCGGCACGCCCGAGGGTATCCGCGCGGCGCGGCGCGGACCGGGCGCCGCACCCCGACCCGCCACGGCACACCCGCCCGGCCCCGGCTGGGGTCTGTCGTGTGGATCAGGCCCTACCGCCAGTCGCTCTCGGGCGTGGCCGCGGCAAGGATCTGCCGGGCGTCACCGCGCAGCGGCACACCGTGCGGGACGCACACCGTGTCGGCACCGAGCGCGGCGAGCCGCCGGAAGGACGCGACGGCCTCCTCGCGGGCGACATTGAGCGGGCCGAGGACGGCACGCCGGCCCTCGGGGTCGGTGCCGATGAGGTCACCGGGGAAGAGCAGCCCGCTCGCGGGGAGGTACAGGGCGATCCCGCCGGGGGTGTGGCCGGGGACGTGCAGCACCCGCACCGGTTCGGGCCAGCCGTCGAGGGTGTCCCCGTCGTGGAGTTCGACATCGACCTCGACGGGGCGCAGCGGCGGGATGCCGGCGGCCGCGAGGTCGGCCGTGATCCCTTCGTGCAGCGACCGTTCGGCAGGGGTGAACTCCGGCGCGGGGGCCGGGGCGGTGCCGCGGATGTACGGCGCCTCCAGGGCGCCGGCCAGGACGCGGGCGCCGGTCGCGGCGACCAGGTCGGCGGCGGCGCCCATGTGGTCGAGGTGGTAGTGGGTGAGCACGATCTGCCGCAGCTGGTCGGGGCGTCCGCCGAGACCGGCGAGCGCGTCGAGGACGGCGGTGGCGGAGCCTGGGACGCCGGTGTCGACCACGGCGTATCCCTCGTCGGGGAGGGCGACGAGATACAGGTGCCCGACGGGGAAGGGGAGGTGCCAGACGGTGCGGGTGATCCGGGTGAGAGTGTCCATGGCCCGGACGCTAACGGCGGGCGGTCCGCCGTCACGGCGGTTGCGCCGACGGCGGATCGAGCGCAGGGCGAACGTGCGCCGGATGGGGCCGGAACCTGTCTTGCCTTTGCCACGTCACACCGCTGACCAAGGAGGCAATGTCATGCGAGGATCCCACCTCTCCCGCACCCGTACCCTCACCGCCGTGCTCGCGCTGGCCACGGCCGGCACCGTCGCGCTGTCCGGCTGCGGACAGCAGAAGCAGACCGTGGGCACCGCGCCGGCCCCGAAGAAGCAGGACGCCTTCGAGCGGCGCGCGGATCAGCTCGTGCGGGACTGGCCGAAGGTGTCCCCGGTCGCCGGGCGGCAGCAGGCGCTGCTGCCGCTGGTCGGCGCGGACCGCCCCAAGGACAAGGGCGTACGGGAGATCACGGTGACGGTCGGGCACAGCGCCTGCGACGCCCACTTCGGTGCCCGCAGCCACGAGTCCAAGGACCTGGTGGTGATCACCGGCTGGGGCAAGCGGAAGAGCAACAAGGGGATGTGCACCGAGCAGCTGGCCACCGACAAGGTCACGGTACGGCTCAAGTCCGCCCTGGACGGCCGCAAGATCGTGGACGCGGCCACCGGCAAGCAGCTGCTCAAGGGCTGACCGGCGGGCATCGACCCGGGGCGGACAGCCGGGCAGCGGGCCGGTGGCGGGCAACCGGGCCGCACGGAGGGGACCTTCCGGCCACGGGCGCTCCGGCGGATCGTGGCCGGACCGCCCTAAGCTCGCCCGCATGAGCCCTTCCCGCGCCACCACCACCCGAGTCGAACTGCCCGGACTGCTGGAGTTCGTCCGCCCCCGGCACCGTGCGATCCTGCTCACCCGCCGCGGCGACGGCACCCCGCAGGGCTCGCCGCTGACCTGCGGGGTGGACGACTCCGGCCGGCTGGTCATGTCGACGTATCCGGAGCGCGCCAAGACCCGCAACGCCCGCCGGGTCCCGTCGGTCAGCGTCATCGTGCTGTCCGACGAGTGGAACGGCCCCTGGGTGCAGATCGACGGCGAGGCCGAGGTCCTCGACGTCCCGGACGCGATCGAGCCACTCGTCGAGTACTACCGCACCATCGCCGGGGAGCACCCCGACTGGGACGAGTACCGGGAGGCGATGCGCACGCAGGGCAAGTCACTGATCCGGGTGACGCCGCTGCGCTGGGGCCCGATCGCCACCGGCGGCTTCCCGGCCCGGCTCGCGGAGGACGGCGACGCCTAGGGGTGTCGCCAGCGGCCTGCTCCGGGCAGATCCGAAAGATACGCCCCAGCCGTCCTCCGCCGCGGCGGACGTCAACGGGTGGTGCGGGTCCCGCCGTTGACATTCAGCACCTGGCCGGTGATGTGCCGGGCCGCCGGTGAGGCCAGGAAGGCCACCGTCTCCGCGATGTCCTCCACCGTCCCCGGGCGGCCCACGGCCGAGGCGGCCACCAGTTGGTCGCGGCGCTCGTCGGTGAGCTTGTCGCGGAAGAAGTCGGTGCCGGCGATATAGCCGGGTGCGACGACGTTGGCCGTGATGCCGCGGGGGCCGAGGTCCCGGGACAGGCCCGCGTTCCAGGAGGCGAGGCCCGCCTTGGCCGCCCCGTAGGCACCGGATCCCTGGTCGGCGGCGATCGACCCGATGTGGACGACCGCGCCGCCGGCCGCCAGCCGGTCCTCCAGCGCCCTGGTGGTCAGCGCGGCGCTGAGCAGGTTCGCGTCGAGGTTGGCGCGGAACTCCCGGGCGTAGGACGCCAGATCGCCGGCGCCGTCGGAGTCCAGGTCGGTGTTGCCCCCGGCGTTGTTGACCAGGACGTCGACCCGCGCGGGGAGTTCGGCGAGCAGCGCGGTGAGCGCCCCCGGGTCGGTGTGGTCGCACACCAGCGGGCGGACGGCCGGATGGCGGGCGGCGGTCTCTTCGAGGGGGTCGAACCGCCGGCCGGTGACGACGACCTCGTCACCGCGGTCCGCGAAACGGTGGGCGACGGCCCGTCCGATGCCCGTTCCGCCGCCGGTGACCAGGATGGTGCGTGACATATGCTGAGCTCCGTCCATGACGTTCAGATCTAAATTTAGAGCTGAATCTAACAGCGCCAGGAGGGCCCGTGGCAAGAGAATTCGAGGCACAGGACGGCCATGGCCACCCGACGGCCGACGAGTCCGCCTATCCCGTCGACGAGATCGCCGCGGCCTGGGAGCGCGAACGCCCGGGCGTCCCGGTCTCCTCGATCGGGATCGTGACGCCGATCTGGCAGCTGGCGAAGCTGCTGGGTGACGACCGGCGCCGGGTGCTGGCCGGCGCCGGAGTCGACCCGGCCACCCTCGATCTGCTGAGCGTGCTGCGCCGCGGCGGGGAGCCCTACACCCTGACGACCCGTGAGCTCAGCCGGCGCTCACTGGTCACCGCGGGCGCGATCTCCCAGCGGGTGGCCCGCGCCGAACGCGAAGGCCTGGTCACCCGGCGGCCCGGCGAGGGCCGCCCGCGTACCGTCCTGGTCGCCCTGACCCCGGCCGGCCACGAGCTGATCGAGTCCACCGTCGACCAAGTGCTCGGACGCGAGGCCGAGTTGGTCGGCGGCCTCCCCCCCGAGCAGCAGAAGCAGCTCGCCGGACTGCTGCGCATCCTGCTCCAGGACACCCAGCGCCGCCTCGGGGACGACCGGATCAGCCAGGTGGGCGACGACTGACCACGGCCCGCCCGGCAGGCCCGCCCGGCGGGTCAGGCGCGGGGCGGGGCGAGCGCCAGGGAAGGATAGAGCGCCTCGTCGGGGAGGCCGAGCTGGGCGCGGAAGGCCCGGCGGCCCGCCGCGGTGACGGTGAGGATGCGGGTGGTGACGGCCTTGACGATCCAGTCGTGCTCCAGGGCGTGCTGATAGAGGGCGGCACCGACCGCGCCGGAGAGATGCTGGCGGCGCACCGTCCAGTCGAGGCAGGTGCGGACATGGGCCCGGCCGGGGGCGGACGGACCGGCGTCGGAAATGCCCAGGGCGGCCAGCCAGTCGGCACCGGCGCCGGTCAGCACCAGGCCGTAGTCCCGGGCCAGCAGGCCGCGTTCGGTCATGGCGGCGGCGATGGCGACGCCGAGCGCACCAGCGATGTGGTCGTAGCAGGTACGGGCGTGGTGCAGCGCCCGGCGGTGGTTGGCCTCGGCCAGCGAGCGGACCGGGACCTGACGGTAGGGGGCCAGGCCGGCGAGGTTCTCCAGGGTTTCCGCGGTCTCCGGGCCGGCCAGCCGCACATAGCGACGCCGGCCCCGGCGCTCCTCGGCGAGCAGGCCGCCGGAGACCAAAAGGTTGAGGTGTTCGGTGGTGGTGGACGGCGCCACCGCGGCGTACTCGGCGAGTTCACCGGCGGTCCAGGCACCGCCGTCGAGCAGGGCCATACAGATGGCGGCGCGGGTGCGGTCCGCGAGCAGTGCCGCCAGGGCGGCCAGATCGGGGGTTTCCGCGACGCTTTCCTGATCGGCGTCCCATCGGTTCATCTACACAGAGTAACCTCTCATAACATTTCGGTGAGCACCGAATCGTCCGGCTTCTATCCTCAACGCCATGAACGTCGCGCTGGAGAAGAGCAGTTCGGTGACGCCGGCGCTGCTGTCCACGGAGAACGACGACGGGACCTTCGTGCTGGTCGAGCTGCGGATCCGGTGGGAGCTCGGGCCGGTCGTCAGCGTCTGGCTGCCGTCCCGCGGCCGCACCGCGCAGAATCTCGCGGTACGCCCGGACGTGGTCTTCAATCTGCCGCCGGACGGAACGGCGGCCGAGGAGGGGACGAGCAGCATGCCGTGCGCCACGGATACGCCGTGGACGGAACGGTCCGAGCTGGTGCGACCGCCGCGGCTCACGCACTGCCCGGTGCAGCTGGAGGCCCGCCGGGTCGGCGAGCCGGCGGTGACCGACGGGGCATGGACCCAGATCGAGGCCCAGGTGCTGCGGGTGCACGCCGATCCGCGGGTCGTGCTGCCGCTCGGCGAGGGGCGGGGCGACGCGGGGGTCTGGCAGCCGCCGGTGCACGACTTCCGGCCGTCGGCCACTCCCCCGCCGCAGCCCGTACCGGCGCCCGCGCGGGAGCTGGCACGGCAGTTGGGACGGCGCTTCCCCGCCGGGCACGGCGACTCGTAGGGGGCGGGCGAACAGATCCCGTAGGGGATACGAGCGCCCCCTGCGGGGCCACAACGGGGCAGGGGGCGGGGCGTATTCCCGTGGGGCGCCGACGCAAAAGTCCGCGGCGCCTGCCCTCCGGTCGGGGGGAGGGGACAGGCGCCGCGGTTGTTCCGCACGACGTTGTGCGGGACATCTGGGGGACGGTCCGTCACACGGCCAGTGCGCGGTCCGTCGGCTTGATGGGAGCGGGCAGGGCGCTGACTCCGGTCAGGAAGCGGTCCACCCCGCGGGCGGCGGAGCGGCCCTCGGCGATGGCCCACACGATCAGCGACTGACCGCGGCCGGCGTCACCGGCGACGTACACGCCGGGGACGTTGGTGGCGAAGTCCGCGTCGCGGGCGACGTTGCCGCGTTCGTCGAGCTCCAGACCGAACTGCTCGACCAGGCCGTTCTCCCGGTCGGTGCCGGTGAAGCCCATCGCGAGGGTGACCAGCTGGGCCGGGATCTTCCGCTCGGTGCCGGGCTTCGGCTCCGGGCGGCCGTCCTTGAACTCCACCTCGGTCAGGTGCAGCCACTGGACGTTGCCGTCCTCGTCGCCCTCGAAGTGGGTGGTGGAGACGGAGTAGACCCGCTCGCCGCCCTCCTCGTGCGCGGAGGTGACCTTGTAGAGCATCGGGAAGGTCGGCCAGGGCTGACCCGCGTGCCGCTCCTCGCCCGGCTTGGGCATGATCTCCAGCTGGGTGACGGAGGCCGCGCCCTGGCGGTGGGCGGTGCCGACGCAGTCCGCGCCGGTGTCGCCGCCGCCGATGACGACGACGTGCTTGCCCTCGGCGGTGATCGGGGCGACGGTCAGGTCGCCCTCCTGCACCTTGTTGGCCAGCGGCAGGTACTCCATCGCGAAGTGGATGCCGTTCAGCTCACGGCCGGGCACCGGCAGGTCGCGGGAGGTGGTGGCACCGGCGGCGATGACGACGGCGTCGTAGCGCTTGCGCAGCTTCTTGGCGTCGAGGTCGCGGCCGATCTCCACCTCGGTGCGGAACTTGGTGCCCTCCGCGCGCATCTGCTCGATGCGGCGGTTGATGTGGCGCTTCTCCATCTTGAACTCGGGGATGCCGTAACGGAGAAGGCCACCGATACGGTCCGCGCGCTCGTAGACGGCGACGGTGTGGCCCGCCCGGGTCAGCTGCTGGGCGGCGGCCAGGCCGGCCGGGCCCGAGCCGATGACGGCGACGGTCTTACCGGAGAGGCGCTCGGGCGGCTGCGGGGTGACGTCGCCGTTGTCCCACGCCTTGTCGATGATGGAGACCTCGACGTTCTTGATGGTCACCGGCGGCTGGTTGATGCCCAGCACACAGGCGGACTCACAGGGCGCGGGGCACAGCCGACCGGTGAACTCCGGGAAGTTGTTGGTCGCGTGCAGCCGCTCGCTGGCCTCGGTCCAGTCCTCGCGGTAGGCGTAGTCGTTCCACTCGGGGATGAGGTTTCCGAGCGGGCAGCCGTTGTGGCAGAACGGGATGCCGCAGTCCATGCAGCGCGACGCCTGCTTGCTGATGATCGGCAGCAGGGAGCCGGGCTGGTAGACCTCGTTCCAGTCCTTGACGCGCTCGTCGACGGGGCGGGTCTTGGCGACCTCGCGCTCGTGGTTCAGGAAGCCCTTGGGGTCAGCCATTGGTCGCCGCCTCCATCATCTTCTCGTGGGTCTCGGACTCGGAGAGCCCGGCCTGCTCAGCGGCGTCCTTGGCGGCGAGCACTGCCTTGTAAATGGGCGGGATGACCTTGCTGAAGCGCGCGGCCGCGGCATCCCAGTCGGCGAGGAGCTTTTCGGCGACGGTGGAGCCGGTCTCCTCCTGATGGCGGCGCACCACGTCGTGCAGCCACTGCTTGTCGGCGTCGTCGAGCGCGTGCACCGCGTCGACGAGCTCCTTGTTGACGTTGGCCTTGTCCAGGTCGATGACGTAGGCGAAGCCGCCGGACATACCGGCCGCGAAGTTGCGGCCCGTCTCGCCCAGCACGACCGCGTTGCCGCCGGTCATGTACTCACAGCCGTGGTCACCGACGCCCTCGGAGACCACCGTGGCACCGGAGTTGCGGACGCAGAAGCGCTCGCCGACCCGGCCGCGCAGGTACAGCTCGCCGCCGGTGGCGCCGTAGGCGAGGGTGTTGCCGGCGATGGTGGAGTACTCGGCGAGGTGGTCCGCGCCGCGGTCCGGGCGGACGATCACCCGGCCGCCGGACAGGCCCTTGCCGACGTAGTCGTTGGCGTCGCCCTCCAGGCGCAGCGTGACGCCGCGCGGCAGGAACGCGCCGAAGGACTGGCCGGCCGAGCCGGTGAAGGTGATGTCGACGGTGTCGTCGGGCAGGCCCGCGCCACCGAACTTCTTGGTGACCTCGTGGCCGAGCATGGTGCCGACGGTCCGGTTGATGTTGCGGATCGCGATCTGTGCCCGGACCGGCTGGGCCTCCTCGGCGGTGTCCGCGGACAGCGCGTCGGCGGCGAGCTTGATCAGCTCGTTGTCGAGCGCCTTCTCCAGGCCGTGGTCCTGCTCGATGACCTGGTGGCGCACGGCGCCCTCGGCCAGCTCGGGGACGTGCAGCAGCGGGGCCAGGTCCAGGCCCTGCGCCTTCCAGTGGTTGACCGCGCGGGCGGTGTTCAGCAGCTCGGCGTGGCCGATGGCCTCGTCCAGGCTGCGGAAGCCCAGCTCGGCGAGGAGCTCACGGACCTCCTCGGCGATGAACTGGAAGAAGTTGACGACGTACTCGGCCTTGCCGTTGAACCGCTCGCGCAGCGTCGGGTTCTGGGTGGCGATGCCGACCGGGCAGGTGTCGAGGTGGCACACGCGCATCATGACGCAGCCGGAGACGACCAGCGGTGCGGTGGCGAAGCCGTACTCCTCGGCGCCCAGCAGGGCGGCGATGACGACATCGCGGCCGGTCTTGAGCTGGCCGTCGGTCTGCACCACGATCCGGTCGCGCAGGCCGTTGAGCAGCAGCGTCTGCTGGGTCTCGGCCAGGCCCAGCTCCCAGGGACCGCCCGCGTGCTTGAGGGAGGTCAGCGGGGAGGCACCCGTACCGCCGTCGTGGCCGGAGATCAGGACCACGTCCGCATGCGCCTTGGAGACACCCGCGGCGACCGTGCCGACACCGACCTCGGAGACCAGCTTCACGTGGATGCGGGCCGCCGGGTTGGCGTTCTTGAGGTCGTGGATCAGCTGAGCCAGGTCCTCGATGGAGTAGATGTCGTGGTGCGGGGGCGGGGAGATCAGGCCGACGCCCGGGGTGGAGTGCCGGGTCTTGGCGACCCAGGGGTAGACCTTGTGGCCGGGCAGCTGGCCACCCTCGCCGGGCTTGGCGCCCTGGGCCATCTTGATCTGGATGTCGTCGGAGTTGACCAGGTACTCGGACGTCACACCGAAGCGGCCGGAGGCGACCTGCTTGATGGACGAGCGGCGCGCCGGGTCGTAGAGACGCTCGGCGTCCTCGCCGCCCTCACCGGTGTTGGACTTGCCGCCCAGCTGGTTCATGGCGATGGCGAGGGTCTCGTGCGCCTCCTGGGAGATGGAGCCGTACGACATGGCGCCGGTGGAGAAGCGCTTGACGATCTCCGACGCGGGCTCGACCTCCTCGATCGGGATCGAGGGGCGGTCGGAGGCGAAGGAGAACAGGCCGCGCAGCGTCATCAGCCGCTCGGACTGCTCGTTGACCCGCTCGGTGTACTTCTTGAAGATGTCGTAGCGCCGGGCGCGGGTGGAGTGCTGGAGCCGGAAGACGGTGTCCGGGTCGAACAGGTGCGGCTCGCCCTCGCGGCGCCACTGGTACTCGCCGCCGATCTCCAGCGCACGGTGCGTGGCGGCGATGCCGGAGGCCGGGTAGGCCTTGGCGTGCCGGGCTGCGACCTCCTTGGCGATGACGTCCAGGCCGGCGCCGCCGATCTTGGTCGCGGTGCCGTGGAAGTACTTGGCGACGAACTCCTCGTCCAGGCCGACGGCCTCGAAGACCTGCGCGCCCCGGTAGGAGGCGACGGTGGAGATGCCCATCTTGGACATGACCTTCAGGACGCCCTTGCCGAGCGCCTTGATCAGGTTCTTGATCGCGGTCTCCGGCTCGACGCCGGGCAGGAACGTGCCGGCCCGGACCAGGTCCTCGACGGACTCCATGGCCAGGTACGGGTTGACCGCGGCCGCGCCGAAGCCGATCAGCAGCGCGACGTGGTGCACCTCGCGCACATCGCCGGCCTCGACGAGCAGACCGACCTGGGTGCGCTCCTTGGTGCCGATGAGGTGGTGGTGGACCGCGGCGGTCAGCAGCAGCGACGGGATCGGCGCGTGCTCGGCGTCCGAGTGGCGGTCGGACAGCACGATCAGCCGGGCGCCGTCGTCGATGGCGGCGTCCGCCTCGGCACAGATCTGCTCGATCCGGGCGGCCAGCGACTCGCCGCCGCCGGAGACCCGGTAGAGGCCGGAGAGGGTCACGGCCTTCATGCCGGGCATGTCGCCGTCGGCGTTGATGTGGACGAGCTTGGCCAGCTCGTCGTTGTCGATGACCGGGAAGGGCAGGGTCACGCTGCGGCAGGAGGCCGCGTTCGGCTCCAGGAGGTTGCCCTGGGGGCCGAGCGAGGAGATCAGCGAGGTGACCAGCTCCTCGCGGATGGCGTCCAGCGGCGGGTTGGTGACCTGCGCGAAGAGCTGGGTGAAGTAGTCGAAGAGCAGCCGGGGGCGCTCGGAGAGCGCGGCGATCGGCGAGTCGGTGCCCATCGAGCCGATGGGCTCGGCGCCGGCCTTGGCCATCGGGGCGAGGATGACGCGCAGCTCTTCCTCGGTGTAGCCGAAGGTCTGCTGGCGGCGGGTGACCGAGGCGTGGGTGTGCACGATGTGCTCACGCTCGGGCAGGTCCGCGAGCTCGATCAGGCCGGAGTCCAGCCACTCCTGGTAGGGCTGCTCGGCGGCGAGCTGCGCCTTGATCTCGTCGTCCTCGATGATGCGGTGCTCGGCGGTGTCCACGAGGAACATCCGGCCGGGCTGGAGGCGGCCCTTGCGGACGACCTTGGCGGGGTCGATGTCCAGGACGCCCACCTCGGAGGAGAGCACGACCAGGCCGTCGTCGGTGACCCAGTAGCGGCCGGGGCGCAGACCGTTGCGGTCGAGGACCGCGCCGACCTGGGTGCCGTCGGTGAAGGTGACGCAGGCCGGGCCGTCCCAGGGCTCCATCATCGTGGAGTGGTACTGGTAGAAGGCGCGCCGGGCCGGGTCCATGGAGGTGGAGTTCTCCCAGGCCTCCGGGACCATCATCAGCACCGAGTGCGGCAGCGAGCGGCCGCCGAGGTGCAGCAGCTCCAGGACCTCGTCGAAGGACGCGGAGTCGGAGGCGTCCGGGGTGCAGACCGGGAAGATCCGCTCCAGGTCCTCGTTCCCGAAGAGCTTCGAAGCGAGCTGCGACTCGCGCGCACGCATCCAGTTGCGGTTGCCCTTGACCGTGTTGATCTCGCCGTTGTGCGCGACGAAGCGGTAGGGGTGGGCCAGCGGCCAGCTCGGGAAGGTGTTGGTGGAGAACCGCGAGTGGACCAGCGCGATCGCGGTGGCGAAGCGGCGGTCGGACAGGTCCGGGAAGAAGGGCTCCAGCTGGCCGGTGGTCAGCATGCCCTTGTAGACGATCGTCCGGGCGGACAGCGAGGGGAAGTAGACCCCGGCCTCGCGCTCGGCGCGCTTGCGCAGCGCGAAGGCCTTGCGGTCCAGCGCCAGGCCGGTGTTCTGCCCGTCGCTCACGAAGAGCTGGGAGAAGGCCGGCATGGTGGCGCGGGCGCCGTTGCCCAGCAGCTGCGGGGCGACCGGG
This sequence comes from Streptomyces sp. TM32, assembly GCF_004122755.1. Taxonomy (NCBI): domain Bacteria; kingdom Bacillati; phylum Actinomycetota; class Actinomycetes; order Kitasatosporales; family Streptomycetaceae; genus Streptomyces; species Streptomyces sp. TM32. The sequence goes on along the minus strand of NZ_SDIG01000093.1, from coordinate 2,147 downwards.
ACCACGCGCCAGCCGAGGACGTCCAGGCCCTCCTCGCCGGCCATCGTCTCGATGCGCGAGACGGCCTTGGCCGCTTCCTGGGCATCGGACGGCAGGAAGGCGATGCCGACGGCGTAGGCGCCGGCCTCGGGGAGCTCGAAGGTGACCTCGTCACGGAGGAACGCGTCCGGCACCTGGAGCAGGATGCCCGCGCCGTCGCCCGAGTCGGGCTCCGAGCCGGTGGCACCGCGGTGCTCCAGATTCGTCAGGACGGTGAGCGCCTGCTCGACCAGTGCGTGGCTGGCCTCGCCGGTGAGGGTGGCCACAAAGCCGACGCCGCAGGCGTCGTGCTCGTTGCGCGGGTCGTACATGCCCTGCTGGGCGGGGCGGCCGTCCATGGGCGACCAGGCAGCGTCGCCGGCGCTGCTGGTGGTCGCGGAGTGCGTGGACGCGAAGCGCATCAAGCTCTCCCAACGTCGTCGTGGCATAGGAATTGCCGAGGGACGACGTTGGCCCTCCGCGAAATTTTGTGCAGGTTACAGGATGAGCCGCTTCTCGAAAGTCGAAAGGGGGCTTCCAACATGCGGACACCGCGGGTGCGGTGGGTCAGGACGCGGACGGAATCGGGGCCGTCCCACAGGGCGGCGTTCGGCGAGCGACATTGCCCGCGACGCCTGGGCCTTATGCCCCGTCGTCATCGATTCGAAACCGCTGGGTAACGCGGTAATTATGCAGTCACTCGCATGACACGTCACCCTACGACGGTTCCGAACAGTGCTCCCAGGGCGTACGTCACACCCGCCGCGGCGCCACCGAGGGCCAGCTGGCGCAGTCCGCTGAACCACCAGGAGCGCGCCGTCACCCGGGCCACGACCGCCCCGCAGGCGAAGAGCCCGACCAGGGCGAGCAGCACCGCCGGCCAGATCGCGGAGGCCCCCAGAAGGTACGGAAGAACAGGCAGCAGGGCGCCCAGCGCAAAGGATCCGAAGGAGGATATGGCGGCGACGGCGGGCGAGGGAAGGTCCGACGGGTCGATGCCGAGTTCCTCGCGGGCATGGATCTCCAGGGCCTGCTCGGGGTCCGAGGAGAGCTGTTCGGCGACCTGCCGGGCGAGCGCCGGCTCGACGCCCCGCGACACGTAGAGGGCGGCCAGTTCGTCCAGCTCGTCCTTCGGGTGCGTGCGCAGCTCGGCCCGCTCGACCGCGAGCTCGGCCTGGACCAGCTCCCGCTGCGAGGCGACCGAAGTGTACTCCCCCGCGGCCATCGAGAAGGCGCCGGCCGCGAGGCCCGCAAGGCCGGTGATGATGATCGTCTGCTGCGAGAGCGCGCCGCCGGCGACACCGGTCATCAGGGCGAGGTTCGAGACCAGCCCGTCCATCGCGCCGAAGACGGCGGGGCGCAGCCAGCCGCCGTTCACATCGCGGTGGGTGTGGTTGTCGCGGTGCGCCACATGCGTCGGCGCCGCGGCATCCATGATCTCCATGACGGACATATCGGTACCTACTCCCAGGAGCGAGGTGTGGGCCGATGGCGGCGCTTCCCCCTTCAACGCCTCGAATTTATGCGCCCATTACCCTCCGCCGCTAGCAAGGAAGGCCGAACTTACCGCTCTGACCTGCGGTTTTTCCCCGAGGTCGGCGGTGAGATCCGGGTCACACACCCTTCGGCGGCGTCGCGGACCCGGCCCCGCGACGTCGTCCGGGGGGAGTCGACCGGGTGACCGTGCCGCCCGGGAGAGGAGAGCCGGGCCGAGGCGTGGCACGGATGAAGCGCGGCGGTCCGACGCCTGCCGGGTGCCGTCCCCGGCCGTGCGCCGCCCCGGCCGGCCGCCGCACGGACCCCGTCGAGCCGGCCGGTCCGTTCGCCCGTACGGAGCCGACCGCCCCGAAGCCACCGGGGCGGCGGTCCCGCGGCACGTGCGGACGCCGTCGTCGGCGCCCGCCTGGCCCACTCCCCCACCGTGGAAGGACGCACCCGCACATGACCTACGCAAGCGAGCAGACCCCGACCGCGCCGGACGCCCCCGGCCGCCGGGCCGCCGGGGCCCGGACGGTCATGCCGACCGTGCAGCCGGCGCCGACGGGCCCGCCGAGTGCGTCCCCGACCGCCGCCCCGACCAGCGCACCGGTCGCCCGGTCCTCCAGGGAGGGCGGGACGGGGGCGGCGGC
>NZ_SDIG01000092.1:0-25706 GCF_004122755.1 Streptomyces sp. TM32 | reverse complement strand
CTCCCCCACTTCTCAGGCCCCTCCCCGGATCCCCCGACACCGGATCCACCCGTCACCGGGCCCGCGGCGCCGGATCCGGGTCGCCGGATCCCTTGTCGCCTGCCCGTTGCGTCAGTATGCGTACGGCGCAGCGCGGCGGGCAACGCCTGTGGAAAACTCCCGGATCGACCCGGAAATCCACCGAAAAATCGACCCGGGAATCCGCCGAAAAGCAGCCTTCTGCGCACCGTCGCACCGGTGGCGCGGCACCTGTGAAGGCCGGGGACCGGAAATCCGCGGCCATCAGGCCCCAAGCGACGGAAGACGCATGGCGATGCATCAGGCGGGCGCCCGGAGAAAAGCTCTCCGAGGCCGCCTCACCCACCGCCCTCAGCCCCTGGCCCCCCGCTCGGCCCGTGCCCCTATCCCCCCTGCACCAGGTCCCTCAGAGCAACATTCAACTCCAGGACATTCACCCGCGGTTCACCCATGAAGCCGAGCTGGCGCCCGTCCGTGTGGCTCTTGACCAGCTGACGCACCATGTCCGCGGGAAGTCGGTTCTCCTTGGCGACCCGGTCGGCCTGCAGCTCGGCGTACGCCGGGGAGATGTCCGGGTCGAGGCCGGAACCGGATGAGGTGACGGCGTCCGCCGGGACCTTCGACGGAGGTACCCCGTACGTCTCGGAGACCCACTGCTTGCGCTCCTTCACCGCTTTCACGAGGTCGGTGTTGGTGGCGCCCAGGTTGGACGCTCCGGAGACCTGGAGGTCGTACTGCGGGTTGACGCCGTTGGTCCGGTTGCTGCCCAGCCCGGCCGAGGGGCGCGGCTGGAAGAACTTCAGGTCCGGGACGGGGTTGCCCTCCTTGTCCTTGCCCTTGTCGTAGCGCTGGCCGAGCAGCGACGAGCCGACGACCTTGCCGTGGGAGCTCACCTCGGAGCCGTTGGCCTTGCCGGGGAACGCCGCCTGTGCCACGCCGGTGACCACCAGGGGGTAGACGATCCCGCAGACCACGGTCAGTACGAGCAGGGCGCGCAGGCCCGCCCCCATCAAGCGGGCGGTGTTGCGTACGGAGTTGTTCACGGCGGTCACCCGATTCCGGGAATCAGAGAGATGAGCAGATCGATGAGCTTGATGCCGATGAACGGGGCGATCAGGCCGCCGAGTCCGTAGACGGCGAGGTTGCGTCGCAGCATCCGGTCGGCGCTGACCGGCCGGTATTGCACGCCCTTGAGGGCGAGCGGTACCAGGGCGACGATGACCAGCGCATTGAAGATGATGGCCGAGAGGATCGCGGAGTCGGGGCTGGACAGCCGCATGACGTTGAGGGTGTCCAGGCCCGGGTAGGCCACCGCGAACATCGCCGGGATGATCGCGAAGTACTTCGCGACGTCGTTGGCGATCGAGAAGGTCGTCAGCGCGCCCCGGGTGATCAGTAGTTGCTTGCCGATCTCCACGATCTCGATGAGCTTGGTCGGGTTGGAGTCCAGGTCCACCATGTTCCCGGCCTCCTTGGCGGCCGAGGTACCGGTGTTCATGGCCACGCCGACGTCCGCCTGGGCGAGGGCCGGGGCGTCGTTGGTGCCGTCGCCGGTCATGGCGACCAGCTTCCCGCCGGCCTGTTCGCGCTTGATGAGCGCCATCTTGTCCTCGGGGGTGGCCTCCGCGAGGAAGTCGTCCACGCCCGCCTCGTCGGCGATGGCCTTGGCCGTCAGCGGGTTGTCACCCGTGATCATGACGGTCTTGATGCCCATACGGCGAAGCTCGACGAAGCGTTCGCGCATGCCCTCCTTGACGACGTCCTTGAGGTGGATGACGCCCAGGACACGGGGGCCCTTGTCGTCCTCGACGGCCACCAGCAGCGGCGTGCCGCCGGCCTCCGAGATGGCGTTGCTGAGCGCATCGGCATCCCGCGCGACCTCGCCGCCGCGCTCCTGGACCCAGGCGATGACCGCACCGGACGCGCCCTTACGGACCGTGCGCCCGTCGACGTCCACACCCGACATCCGTGTCTGGGCGGTGAACGGCGTCCACTCGGCGCCCGTCAACTCACCCTGGTGGCGCTCGCGCAGGCCGTACTTCTCCTTGGCGAGGACGACGATGGAGCGGCCCTCGGGGGTCTCGTCGGCCAGTGACGACAGCTGGGCCGCGTCCGCGACCTCGGCTTCGGTGGTGCCCTCGACCGGCACGAACTCGGCGGCCTGACGGTTGCCGAGGGTGATGGTGCCGGTCTTGTCGAGCAGCAATGTCGATACATCGCCTGCGGCTTCGACGGCACGGCCGGACATGGCCAGGACATTGCGCTGTACGAGCCGGTCCATACCGGCGATGCCGATGGCCGAGAGCAGTGCGCCGATCGTCGTCGGGATCAGGCAGACCAGCAGGGCGAGCAGCACGATCATGGGCTGTTCGGCGCCCGCGTAGATCGCGAACGGCTGGAGCGTGACGACCGCCAGCAGGAAGACGATGGTGAGCGACGCGAGCAGGATGTTGAGCGCGATCTCGTTGGGGGTCTTCTGCCGTGCGGCGCCCTCGACGAGATTGATCATCCGGTCGATGAAGGTTTCACCGGGCTTCGTCGTGATCTTGATGACGATGCGGTCGGAGAGCACCTTCGTCCCACCGGTCACCGCGGAGCGGTCGCCGCCGGATTCCCGGATGACCGGCGCCGATTCACCGGTGATCGCGGACTCGTCGACGGAGGCCACGCCTTCCACGACGTCGCCGTCACCGGGGATGATGTCGCCGGCCTCACAGACCACCAGGTCACCGATGCGCAGCGCCGTGCCGGGGACCTGCTCCTCGGCCGCGCCGTCGATCCGGCGCGCCACGGTGTCGGTCTTGGCCTTGCGCAGGGTGTCGGCCTGCGCCTTGCCACGGCCCTCGGCAACCGCCTCGGCGAGGTTGGCGAAGAGCACGGTCAGCCACAGCCAGGCGGCGATCGCCCAGCCGAACCCGTCCGTCGGGGAGGTGCAGGCGAAGATCGTGGTCAGCACGGAGCCGACCTCGACCACGAACATCACGGGGGACTTGACCATCACCCGCGGGTCGAGCTTGCGTATCGCGTCCGGCAGGGACGTGAGCAGCTGCTGGGGATCGAAGAGACCGCCGCCCACACGGCCGTCGCCGGGCTGGTGCCCGCCGGGGACGTCCTGGTGCGGGGCGCGGGGCGGAGTAGCTGTCGAGCTGGAGGCCATGGTGCCGGGCCCTTCCGGTTTCACGGGGGCGGTCATGACAGCCCCTCCGCCAGCGGCCCGAGGGCCAGTGCCGGGAAGTAGGTCAGACCGGTGATGATCAGGATCGTGCCGACGAGCAGCCCGGCGAAGAGCGGCTTTTCGGTACGCAGGGTGCCCGCGGTCCGTGGGACCGGCTGCTGCTCTGCGAGCGAGCCGGCCAGGGCGAGCACGAACACCATCGGCAGGAAGCGGCCGAGCAGCATCGCCAGACCGATCGTGGTGTTGTACCAGGGGGTGTTGGCGTTCAGTCCGGCGAACGCGGAGCCGTTGTTGTTGGCGCCGGAGGTGTAGGCGTAGAGGACTTCGGAGAAGCCGTGCGAACCGGCGCCCAGCGCCTTGGTGTTGAGCATCGAGCCCAGTGCGTCCGGCAGCGCCATCGAAGCGGCGGCGAAGCCGAGCACCAGGGTCGGTGTGATGAGGAGGTAGCAGGCGGCGAGCTTGATCTCGCGGGTGCCGATCTTCTTGCCGAGGTATTCGGGGGTGCGGCCCACCATCAGGCCGGCGAGGAACACCGCGATGGTCGCCATCACGAGCATGCCGTAGAGCCCGGAGCCGACGCCGCCGGGGGCGAGTTCGCCCAGCATCATGCCGAGCAGCTGGATGCCGCCGCCGAAGGCGGTGAACGAGGAGTGGAAGGCGTCCACCGCGCCGGTGGAGGTGAGGGTGGTGGCCACCGAGAAGATCGAGGAGGCGCCGACGCCGAAGCGGGTCTCCTTGCCTTCCATGGCGGCGCCCGCGGCCTGCAGGGCCGGGCCGCCGTGGGCGGACTCGGTCCACATCATCAGCGCCGTGAAGCCGAGCCAGACGACGCCCATCGTGGCCAGGATGGCGTACCCCTGCTTCACGTTCCCGACGAGCTTGCCGAAGGTGCGGGTCAGCGCGAACGGGATGACGAGGATCAGGAAGATCTCGAAGAGGTTGGTGAAGGCGCTGGGGTTCTCGAAGGGGTGGGCGGAGTTGGCGTTGAAGTAGCCGCCCCCGTTGGTGCCCAGTTCCTTGATGACCTCCTGGGAGGCGACCGCGCCTCCGTTGGTCTGCTGGGCGCCGCCCATGAACTGGCCGACCTCGTGGATGCCGGAGAAGTTCTGCACGGCTCCGCAGGCGACCAGGACGAGGGCGCCGAGGACCGCGATCGGGACGAGTACCCGTATGGTGCCGCGGACCAGGTCGGCCCAGAAGTTGCCGAGGTCGCCGGTGCGGGACCGGGCGAACCCGCGGACCAGCGCGACGGCGACGGCCATGCCGGTGGCGGCGGACACGAAGTTCTGCACCGCGAGGCCGGCGGTCTGCACGACGTGGCCCATGGCCTGCTCGCCGCTGTAGGACTGCCAGTTGGTGTTGGAGACGAAGGACGCCGCGGTGTTGAACGCCTGGTCCGGGCTGATCGAAGCGAAGCCGAGGGACAGCGGCAGACCGCCCTGGAGGCGCTGGAGCAGGTAGAGGAAGAGCACGCCCGCCGCGGAGAAGGCCAGGACGCCGCGCAGATAGGCCGGCCAGCGCATCTCGACGTCCGCATTGGCGCCGATACAGCGGTAGATGACCTTTTCGATGCGGAGGTGCTTGGGCGAGTGGTAGACGGCGGCCATGTAGTCGCCGAGGGGGCGGTACGCCAGCGCCAGCGCCGCGGTGAGCGCTGTCAGCTGGAGCACGCCGGCGAGAGCGGGGCTCATCTGGCCCGCCGCGGCAGCAGCGCTGGACACCTCAGAACCTCTCCGGGAAGACGAGGGCGAGGACCAGGTAACCCAGCAGGGCGACGGCCACGATCAGGCCGACGGTGTTCTCGACGGTCACAGCTTCGCCACCCCCTTGGCGACGAGAGCCACCAGCGCGAAGACCGCGAGGGTGACGACGACGAAGGCCACGTCGGCCATCGGGTGCTCCTAGAGGGATGAGGAGGTAAGGACTCCTAGAGCAAAGCGCCCTTCCCGCCGCCTGTGACCGCTGTTGACGCCTCCCTTACGGCCATTAGCGCCCCGTTGACGGAATTCCTACGCATCTCGGCCTGACCTGCACGAACGACGAGGGCCCGCACCCCCTTCCGGGGAGTACGGGCCCTTACGACCGTCACGATCCAGCCGTCACCGGGGCGGCGCGCGCCGCCCGGCCGCCGGAGGTGTCAGCGGATCTCGGTGATCTCCGGTCCGCGTTCCAGACGCTCCACACCGCCGCCGAAGCGCGACTGCTCGACCGACTCCTGCTGCACACCGTCCGGCACCATCTGGGCGTCGTCCGGCAGCTTCAGGACGATCGGGTCACGCGGCGCCATCGGGGCGTCACCGCGGATGATGACGGTGTCCCGGAAGATGTGCTCCAGCACGCCCGCGGCCTGCGGCTGCACCGCGCCCTGGCCGGAGATCACACCACGCAGGAACCATCGGGGGCCGTCGACGCCGACGAAGCGCACGACCTGCACACCGTTGGTGCCGTCCGGCAGCTGTACGGGTACCTGGGCGCGCAGCTCCCAGCCCAGCGGGCCCTCGACCTCGTCGATGACCCCGCCCTGCTGGGTGATGCCGGCGGCGATCTCCTCGCGGACCTCGCCCCAGATCCCCTCGTTCTTGGGGGCGGCGAAGGCCTGCAGCTGTACGGCGCTGTCCTGCAGCACCACGGTCGCGGCGACGATGGCGTCACCGGCGACCTCCACCCGAAGCTCCATGCCCTCGACACCGGGCACGAACAGACCGCCGAGGTCCACCCGGCCCTCACCGGGCTCGGAGACCTCCGACGCGTCCCAGGGGCCGTCGGGGCGCGGCGCGGGCGGAAGACTGAGCCGCTGTTCCGCCTCGTCCTCGTCGGCGTCGCTCACCGCTTGCTCGTCGGCGAGCGTGGTGTCCATGGCCGACTCTTCAGGAGCCTCGTTCTTCTTGCGACGTCCGAACACGTCACTGTCCTTCCCGGTCGGCACCGACCGATGCGTATTCATTCCCGCCCGTGGAGCCGTCCACCGCCGCATGACCGCCGGTGGAACCGAATCCCCCCTCGGCCCGCGCCGAGCCGGGAAGTTCCGCCACCTCGTGGAAGCGCACCTTCTCGACCTGCTGGACGACCAGTTGGGCGATCCGGTCGAATCGTTCGAACCGCACGCTCTCGCGCGGGTCCAGATTGACCACGATCACCTTGATCTCTCCACGGTACCCGGCATCCACCGTCCCGGGGGCATTCACCAGCGCCAGTCCGCACCGCGCTGCCAGCCCGGACCGCGGATGCACAAATGCCGCATACCCGTCGGGAAGGGCGATCGACACCCCGGTGGGCAGCACGGTGCGCTCCCCCGGCGCCAGCTCGGCGGCCTCGGTGGTCACCAGATCCGCGCCGGCGTCGCCGGGATGCCCGTACGACGGGACCGGTACGTCCGGGTCCAGCCGCCGCAACAGCACCTCCACGGGCTTTCGTCCCTCACTCACGGGTTCACCTCGAAGGCACGCGCGCGCTTGGCCTGGTCCGGGTCGGCCATCGCCGCCTGGATCTCCTCGGCCCGTCCGTTGTCGATGAAGTGGTCGACCTTCACCTCGATGAAGACGGCCTCGGCGCGCACCGCGACCGGACCGCCCGGCCCGTCTATGCGCCCCACGGCCGTCGAGTAGATCTTCCGTCCGTGCACCGCGGTGACCCGCGCGTCCAGATGCAGCACCGTGCCCAGCGGCACCGGCCGGACGAAGTCGGTCTCCAGCCGGCCGGTCACCGCGATCACCCGCAGCAGCCAGTTCAGCGAGCCGAGCGTCTCGTCCAGTGCGGTGGCCAGCACCCCGCCGTGCGCCAGACCGGGCGCACCCTGGTGGGCCTCCTTGACGGTGAACTCCGCCCGTACACTCACGCCCTCGCCGGCCCGCGCCTCCAGGTGCAGGCCGTGCGGCTGTCCCGTGCCGCAGCCGAAGCACCGGTCGTAGTGCGTGCCGAGGAGTTCTCCGGGTGCCGGCGCCTCGGCATGCCGGACCGGAGCGACGGCGTCCTTCGGTGGCGTCAGCCGCGCCCTGGGTTCGTCAGTTCCACTCACGAGTGCAGACCCTACCCGCGCACGTCACGGCCCCGCGCCGCCGTGCCAAGCTGGAGCCATGCCGTCGTACGAAGAACGTCTCACCGCGCCCCGGTCCTGGTGGGTGATCGCCGCGCTGATCGGCGTGGCCTGCGCCCTGATGCTGCTCCCCGTGGGGACGCTGCCGATGCTCGGCGGACTGATCGGGGGCGCGGCGCTGTCCGCGGTGGCGGTGAGCGCGTACGGCTCGGCGCGGATCCGGGTGGTGGGCGGTGCGCTGATCGCCGGCGAGGCGCAGATCCCCGCGTCCGCGCTGGGTGAGGCGCGGGCACTGGACGCGGACGAGGCGCTGGCCTGGCGTACGTACAAGGCCGATGCCCGCGCGTTCATGCTGCTGCGCAGCTATGTCCGCACCGCGGTGCGCGTGGAGATCACCGACCCCGAGGACCCGACACCGTACGCCTATCTCTCGACGCGGGAGCCCGAGCGGCTGGTGGCGGCGCTGGCGGCCGTACGCACCTGACCGGCGGTCCGGGGCTTGTCGGGTGCCGCCCGGCGGGACGACGGGCCCCTCCGGCTTCGTCAGCCGTTGCCCGGCGCGGCCGGCGCGGAGTCGGGAAGGACGTCCCAGGGGACCTGGTGCGCGCGCAGGTCCTTACGGATCTTCTCCGCAAGCCTTCTGGTGTCCCTGCGGTTCATGAACGCGCCGACGACGGCGCCGATCATGAACGGCGCGAGGTTGGGGAGGTTGCGCAGGGTGCGCTTCATGATCTGCTGGCGCAGTTCCCGCCTCATCTGCCCGCCGAGGGCGACGTTCAGCGAGGCGGGCTTGGCGAGGTCGATGCCCCGCTCCTCGGCCCAGGAGGTCAGGCAGGCCATCGCGCGCTGCCGGAAATTCCCCGCCGGCCGCAGACCGTAGACCTCGTACAGCTCGGCGATCAGCTTGATCTCGACCGCGGCGACACCGGTGACCTCGGCGGCCAGCTCGGCCGGCATGGCGGGCGGTACGGGCAGCATCACTGCCGCGCCGACGCCCGCTCCGACGGTTGCGGTGGCCGCGCAGGCACCCGCGACGAGCTTGTCGGCCAGGTCCTCGGGGGTCAGTCCGGGAAACTGGGCGCGCAGTGTCGCAAGATCGCGGACCGGGATCCGCGGGGCGGTGTCGATGATGCGGTCGGCAATCGCGGCGATCAGCCCCCGTAGCCTGCCGCCGCCCCCGGTGGCACCGCGGCCGGTCAGGGCCGCGAGCGAGGCCCGGTGGCCCCGCTCCTGCAATGCACCGGGTGTCCGCTCCGCGGGAAGGGCGGTCGGATCGGCGGGCACGGGCGCATGGTCCTCGCGTGCTCGTGCGCCTGCCGCCGGACCGGGTCCGCCCTTGGGGCCCTTACGGAACGGGTTCACGCCTGTCACGGCGTAGGCCGGGCTCAGGCCGCGCAGTCGCGGCAGATCGGCTGCCCGTTCTTGTCCTCCGCGGCGAGCTGGCTGCGGTGGTGGACCAGGAAGCAGCTCATGCACGTGAACTCGTCCTGCTGCTTGGGCAGCACACGCACGGCCAGCTCTTCGTTGGACAGGTCCGCGCCCGGCAGCTCCAGGCCCTCGGCCTGCTCGAACTCGTCGACGTCGACCGCCGAGGCGGACTTGTCGTTCCGCCGCGACTTCAGCTCTTCAATGCTGTCCTCGTTGAGGTCGTCGTCGGTCTTGCGTGGGGTGTCGTAATCCGTAGCCATTTTCGCTCTCCCCCTCTGGGTGTCTGCGGTGTCTCAGCGCTCGTAACGCGTGAGAGGCCGGACTTGTGCCCGACCTGAGGCGGAGATTTTGCCTCACATCAAGGTCTGTTACTCAATCGACACCCAACCGCACCCCTGAAGAGGTGATCGGTTTGGATGGCGATCAGGACCGTACACGGTCCGAATGTCGCACCTCGCGCAGCCCACCACCTGTACTTCCCGTGATCTGACCCCCCGGAAACCCGGACGTCCCAGGCATTCCGACGGTCATTTCGCTCACGGAGCGTAGATGGCCGGAACTTCCCGCCTGTGAGGCATCACACACGCACCGACCAGCGGGCGGACCGGTTCAATTCCGCGCAAAGCGAACTCGGCGAAGGATCCCCGCAGATCCCCCTCCACGTCAAACCGGGAGGCGAGGCGGTGTACGGCCACGAGACGGGCGATCGTACGCACAGATGTCCGAGGACTGCGCACCGGGGCGCGCAGTGCCTCCAGCAGGCGTACAACCGCCCTGTGGCCTGCATCAGAGTGGCAGGACGACGCGCATCACGAGTCCGCCGCCTTCGCGGGGTGCGGCGGTGATCGTGCCGTCGTGTGCGCGGACCACCGAGCGCACGATGGACAGGCCCAGACCGACGCCCTTGTCGCTGCCGGTGCGCTCGGTCCGCAGCCGCCGGAACGGCTCGAAGAGGTTCTCCACCTCATAGGCGGGGACCACCGGGCCCGTATTGGCGACCACCAGCACGGCACAGCCCGGCTGGGGCTCGGTGGCGACCTCGACCCAGCCGTCCTCGGGCACGTTGTAGCGCACCGCGTTCTGGACGAGGTTGAGCGCGATGCGCTCCAGCAGGACGCCGTTGCCCTGCACGAAGACCTGCTGGCGGATCCCGCGCAGCTCCACTCCCTTGCTGTGCGCCTCCTCGCGGGTCTGGTCGACGGCCTGCGAGGCGACCTCGGAGAGATCGACCGGCTTCTTGTCGACGACCTTGTTCTCGCTGCGGGCGAGCAGCAGCAGGCCCTCCACGAGCTGTTCGCTGCGCTCGTTGGTGGCCAGCAGCGTCTTGCCGAGCTGTGCGAGCTCGGGGGACGCGTCCGGGTCGGCGAGCTGGACCTCCAGCAGCGTGCGGTTGATCGCCAGAGGGGTGCGCAACTCGTGCGAGGCGTTGGACACGAACCGGCGCTGCGACTCGAAGGCGCGGTCGAGGCGGTCCAGCATCTCGTCGAAGGTGTCGGCGAGCTCCTTGAGCTCGTCGTCGGGCCCGCCCAGCTCGATGCGGCGGTGCAGGTCCGAGCCGGCCACCCGCTGTGCGGTGCGCGTGATCCGCCCCAGCGGCGCCAGCACCCGCCCCGCCATCGCGTAACCGAACGCGAAGGCCACCACCGTCAGCCCCAGCAGCGCCAGCAGCGAGCGGTTGAGGAGGCTGTTGAGGGCCAGCGCGCGCTGATGCTGGAGGCACTGCTCGACGGCCTCCTGGAGCAGCGGTCCCGACGTCTTGGTGGGCAGGTCGCAGAGGTCACTGGTCGACTGGAACTTGCCGCCGAGGATCTTCAGGGGCAGCGCGCTGCCGTCGTGCAGCGCGTCCGCGGCCAGCATGTAGATGATCGTCAGCAGCACGATCCCGGCCATCAGGAACATGCCGCCGTACAGCAGGGTCAGACGTATACGGATCGTGGGGCGCAGCCACGGGAACGGCCGGACGTTGACCGGCCGGGGGTCCCAGGTGGGCTTGGGGGGCAGGGGCGGCGGCGGGGCGGTCGCCTTGGAGAACGAGGGCAGGGAGGGCATCGCCGGTCAGATCCGGTATCCCGAGCCGGGGACGGTGACGATCACCGCGGGCTCGCCGAGCTTGCGGCGCAGCGTCATGACCGTGACCCGTACGACGTTGGTGAACGGGTCGGTGTTCTCGTCCCAGGCCTTCTCCAGGAGCTGCTCGGCCGAGACGACCGTGCCCTCGCTGCGCATGAGGACCTCCAGCACCGCGAATTCCTTCGGCGCGAGCTGGACCTCCTTGCCGTCGCGGAAGACCTCGCGGCGATTGGGGTCGAGCTTGATGCCGGCCCGCTCCAGCACGGGCGGCAGCGCGACGGTCGTACGGCGCCCCAGCGCGCGGACCCGGGCGGTCAGCTCGGTGAACGCGAACGGCTTGGGGAGGTAGTCGTCGGCGCCGATCTCCAGGCCCTCGACGCGGTCGCTGACGTCACCGGAGGCGGTGAGCATCAGGACCCGGGTGGGCATCCCCAGCTCGACGATCTTGCGGCAGACGTCGTCACCGTGGACGACCGGGAGGTCACGGTCGAGCACGACGACGTCGTAGTCGTTGACCGCTATCCGTTCCAGCGCGGCAGCGCCGTCGTAGACCACGTCGACGGCCATGGCCTCCCGGCGTAGTCCGGTGGCCACCGCATCGGCGAGCAGCTGCTCGTCCTCGACGACGAGAACACGCACGTCGCTAGTCCTTCCTCAGGGCCCTCACGGGCAGGCAAAACTTGTCTGAAAGCCCTTCCATCCTGCCCCGAAGAGCCATAAACCGGCGGTAAGAGGGGTGCGGAGGGGTGGACAGCGGCCCGCGACGCCCGACGGGCATGATTCCTGGGTCGGTTGAGGTTTCCCTGAGGTACCGGGTGGGGAGGACGACTGCACACCCGCGATCACGCCCTGTTTATGAGGCAACTTTAAGCACCCTTTGCCACGAACTGATCCATCGCAGGGACCACGCAGTGATCACCCACCCGTCGGCACACCCCCGTGCCACCGACCCACGACGAGGGGGCGCACATGGACGCGTTCACCGCAGGCATTTTGCAGCGCATACAGAACACGGAAGCCGATCTGGACCGGGCCCGGGCTGCGGGCGACGACTTCCTCGCCGAGGTCGAGCAGGCAGAGCTCGAGGACCTGCAGCGACTGGCGACCGAGCACGGCGTGCGCTACGGCGCGGTCAGCACCGCCTGACCGTTTCCCGGCGTACGACGACAGCGCCCCGGCACACAGGGGATGGTGCCGGGGCGCTGTCGTGCCCGTGTGCGGGCCCGGGTCAGTCGTGCCAGGCGCCGAGCTCCTCCAGCAGCGGCTGGAGCTGCGCGAAGAGGGCCGGGGAGGCGGCGAGGGTCAGCTCGTGGGAGGCCGGGCGGCCGGGGCGGCCGCCGGTGAGCGCGCCGGCCTCGCGGGCGATCAGGGCGCCGGCCGCCGAGTCCCAGGGGTTCAGCCCCCGCTCGTAGTAGGCGTCGAGCCGGCCGCAGGCCACATCGCACAGGTCGATCGCGGCCGAGCCGCCGCGCCGGATGTCCCGGACCTGCGGCAGCAGCGTCCGCAGCACCTCGGCCTGGGCGGCCCGGCGCTCGGCGAGGTAGGCGAAGCCGGTGCCGAGCAGTGCCTGGGAGAGCGGCGGGGCAGGCCGGTGGTGGAGGCGCTCGTCGTTGTTGAACGCACCACGACCCAGGACCGCCCGGGAGGTCTCGCCGCGCATCGGTGCGGCGACGACCCCGACCACCGCCTCGCCGTCCTTCTCCGCCGCGATGGACACCGACCAGGACGGCAGCCCGTAGAGATAGTTCACCGTGCCGTCGATGGGGTCGATGACCCAGCGGATGCCGCTGGTGCCGTCGGTGCTGGCGCCCTCCTCGCCCAGGAAGCCGTCGTCGGGGCGGTGCTCCCCCAGGAAGCCGGTGATCAGCTTCTCGGAGGCGAGATCCATCTCGGTGACGACGTCGATGGGGCTGGACTTGGTGGCGGCGACGCCGAGGTCGGCGGGCCGGCCGTCACGCAGCAGGGTCCCCGCACGTCGGGCGGCCTCCAGGGCCAGTTCGAGGAGTTCGTCGTAGAGCCCGCCGGTCGGGGTGGCGGCGGTCTGCGGGGCGTCGGGGGACAGCGGGTCGGGCACGATGCTCCTTGCTCACACGGGCGGTGGTCGGGCGGGCGGACGGCTCAGGCGGGGGCCTCGGCGACCGGGCCCCGCCAGTCGGCGCCGGCGGCGGCCGGACGCGGTGCGCGCGCCGGACAGCAGCCGACCGGGCACAGGTCGTGGCTCGCGCCGAGGGCACCCAGGGCACAGCGCTCCGGGGTGCCGCCCCGTTCCGCGGCCGCACGCTCCAGGAGGAGGTCGCGGACGGCCGCGGCGAACCGCGGATCGGCGCCCACGGTGGCCGACCTGGCGACCGGCAGTCCCAGCTCGGCGGCCTTGGCGGTGGCCTCGGTGTCGAGGTCGTACCTGACCTCCATGTGGTCCGAGACGAACCCGATGGGGGCCATGACGACGGCCGGGACGCCCGCGGCGTGCGCCTCTTCCAGGTGGTCGCAGATGTCCGGCTCCAGCCAGGGAATGTGCGGGGCACCGCTGCGGGACTGGTAGACGAGCCGCCAGGGGTGGTCCACGCCGGTCTCCGCGCGGACGGCGTCCGCGATCACCCGCGCCGCGTCGAGGTGCTGGGCGACGTAGGCGCCGCCCTCGCCGCCCCGGGTGTGGTCGGCGGGCGCGCCGGAGGTGTCGGCCGCGGCGGTGGGGATGGAGTGGGTGGTGAAGGCGAGGTGGGCGCCCTCGCGCACCTCCGCGGGCAGTTCCGCGAGCGACGCCAGCACACCGTCGACCATCGGGCGGAGGAAGCCGGGGTGGTTGAAGTAGTGCCGCAGCTTGTCGACCTGCGGCAGCTCCAGGCCCTCGGCCTGCAGGGCGGCGAGGGCGTCGGCGAGGTTCTCGCGGTACTGGCGGCAGCCCGAGTACGAGGCGTAGGCGCTGGTCGCCAGGACGGCGATCCGGCGGTGTCCGTCCTGGACCATGGTGCGCAGGGTGTCGGTCAGGTAGGGCGCCCAGTTGCGGTTGCCCCAATAGACGGGCAGGTCCAGCCCGTGCTCGGCGAAGTCCGTGCGCAGCGCGTCGAGCAGCTCACGGTTCTGGGCGTTGATCGGGCTCACGCCGCCGAACAGGAAGTAGTGCTGCCCCACCTCCTTGAGGCGCTCCCGGGGGATGCCTCGGCCGCGGGTGACGTTCTCCAGGAACGGGACGACGTCATCGGGCCCTTCGGGGCCGCCGAAGGACAGCAGCAGCAGGGCGTCATAAGGACGGGGATCGCACTGTTCGGGCATGCCGTCGATCCTGCCACCCTTCCTTCGGGGCCGGTGGGGGCAGGTCCCGGCGTAGAGGCGGTGGGCAGGTCCGGCGTGGAACGGAGGCCCGGCATCGGGCCGAAAATCCGGAGGCGGCCGGCGGCCTGCCGCCCGTAAGCTGTATCGGCGCCAGACATTCCTTACCGATCTTCGGTCCTCACCGGCGGAGCGCCCTCGTTGCCCAGTCCCTACCGCGCCATCTTCGGCCGCCCCGGTACCAAGTCGTTCTCCGCCGCCGGACTGCTGGGCCGGATGCCGCTGTCGATGATGAGCGTCGGCATCGTCACGATGGTCTCCCAGCTGACCGGGCGCTACGGCCTGGCCGGCGCGCTGTCCGCGACCCTCGCGCTGTCCGCCGCGGTGCTCGGCCCGCAGATCTCCCGGCTGGTGGACCGGCACGGCCAGCGCCGGGTGCTGCGCCCGGCAGCCCTGGTGTCGATCGCCGCGGTCGCCGGGCTGCTGCTGAGCGCGCTGCAGCGCTGGCCGGACTGGGTCCTGTTCGTCTTCGCGGCGGGTGCGGGGTGCGTGCCCAGCATCGGCTCGATGATCCGGGCCCGCTGGGCGGAGATCTACCGGGGCTCCCCGCGCGAGCTGCACACCGCTTATGCGTGGGAGTCGATCGTCGACGAGACGTGCTTCATCTTCGGGCCGATCCTGTCCATCGGCCTGTCGACCGCGTGGTTCCCGGAGGCCGGTCCGCTGCTGGCCGCCGGCTTCCTGGCCGTCGGCGTCTTCTGGCTGACGGCGCAGCGTGCGACGGAGCCGGTGCCGCATCCGCAGGAGCTGCACCCCAAGGGGTCGGCGCTGCGCTCGCCGGGGCTGCAGGTGCTGGTGGTGACGTTCGTGGCGACCGGTGCGATCTTCGGGGCGATCGATGTGGTGACGGTGGCCTTCGCCGAGGAGGTCGGGCACAAGGCCGCGGCCAGTCTGGTGCTGGCCGTCTATGCACTCGGCTCGTGTGCGGCCGGCGCCGTCTTCGGGCTGCTGCACCTGAAGGGGCCTCCGTCGCGCCGCTTCGTCGTGGGGGTCTGCGCGATCGCGGTGAGCATGGTGCCGCTGCAACTGGTGGGCTCGCTGCCGCTGCTGGCCGTCGCACTGTTCGTCGCGGGGCTGTCCATCGCCCCGACGATGGTGACCACGATGGCGCTGGTCGAGGAGCATGTGCCGCGGGCCAAGCTGACCGAGGGCATGAGCTGGACCAGCACCGGTCTGGCGGTGGGCGTCGCGCTGGGTTCGTCGGCGGCCGGCTGGGTGGTCGATGCCGCCGGCGCGGAGCGGGGGTATCTGGTGCCGGGGGCGGCGGGGGTGCTCGGCGCCCTGGTGGCCTTCGCGGGCTACCGCAGGCTCCGCCCGCGGCCCGCTCCGTCGGCGACGGACCCGGCGGCCGGGGCGCCGGCCGGTCACGACGGCACGGTCCCGCAGCCGCGCAGCGAGGAGAGCGTCGCCTAGCCGGAGGCCCTCCTGCGCACACGACCGGTGGGGGGGAGCGCGTCTGCACGGTCTGGTCCACCACCCGCGAGCCGGGCGGGTCTGTGCGGACGCTCGTGGCCCCTGCCGGAGCTTCGCGAACGGAACACGTGCCGCCCGCTGGGGAGTTACCGTCGGTACGACCTGTCCGGGAGCCGGACGGTTGCGGCCGACCCCCGGGGCATGTGACGTACGTCACCCTGTCCGGATATCGCGTCGGTGACTGGCATCATGCGCCGGACATGCGGGAGGGGACGTCACCATGGCAGTCAGCAACGCCGTCGGCCGCTCGGGAGGGCGCGGCCCGACGACCGGACCGTGGCGCAACTGGGCGGGCAATGTCACCGCCCGCCCCGCCCGGAGCGTGGCCCCGGCGAGCACCGAGGAGCTGGCCGCCGCGGTCCGCGCGGCCGCCGCGGACGGGCTGACGGTCAAGGCGGCCGGCACCGGCCACTCCTTCACCCCGGCGGCCGCCACCGACGGGCTGCTGATCCGCCCCGAGCGGCTGACCGGGGTCCGCAGGATCGACCGCGCCGCCGGCACCGTGACCGTGGCGGCCGGCACCCCGCTCAAGCACCTCAACGAGACGCTGGCCGTCCACGGGCTGTCGCTGACCAACATGGGCGACATCATGGAGCAGACCGTCTCCGGGGCGACCGCCACCGGCACCCATGGCACCGGCCGGACCTCGGCGTCACTCGCCGCCCAGATCACTGCCCTGGAACTGGTCACGGCAGACGGCTCGGTCCTGACCTGCTCGGCCGACGAGCACCCGGACGTGTTCGCCGCGGCGCGGCTGGGCCTGGGCGCACTGGGCGTGATCAGCGAGCTCACCTTCGCCGTGGAGCCGGAGTTCCTGCTGACCGCCCGTGAGGAGCCGATGGCCTACGACGAGGTGACGGACCGGTTCGACGAGCTCGTCGCCGAGAACGAGCACTTCGAGTTCTACTGGTTCCCGCACACCGGCAGCTGCAACACCAAGCGCAACAACCGCAGCCAGGGCCCCGCCGCGCCGCCCGGCAAGGTCAGCGGCTGGATCGAGGACGAGCTGCTGTCCAACGGGGTCTTCCGGCTCGCCTGCACCGTGGGGCGGGCGGTACCGGCCGCCATACCGGGCATCGCCAAGATCTCCAGCCGCGCGCTGTCGGCCCGTACGTACACCGACATCCCCTACAAGGTCTTCACCTCGCCGCGGCGGGTGCGGTTCGTGGAGATGGAGTACGCGCTGCCCCGCGCGGCCGCGGTCGCCGCACTGGGTGCCCTGAAGGCGCTGGTGGAGCGCTCGGACTTCAAGATCAGCTTCCCGGTGGAGGTGCGCACCGCACCGGCCGACGACATCCCGCTGTCCACCGCGTCGGGCCGGGACACCGTCTATGTCGCCGTGCACATGTACCGGGGGACGCCGCACCAGGCGTACTTCGCGGCCGTCGAGCGGATCATGACAGCGCACGAGGGCCGTCCGCACTGGGGCAAGCTGCACACCCGCGACGCCGCCTACCTTGCCGAGGCCTATCCGCGGTTCGGCGAGTTCACCGCGGTGCGCGACCGGCTGGACCCGGACCGCCGGTTCGCCAACGCATATCTGCGGCGGGTCCTGGGGGACTGACCGACGACGGCCGCGGCCCGGTGCCTTCGCAGGGCACCGGGCCGCGGCCGGGTCCGTTCCCCCTCCCCGGACCGTCGCCCCCAACGGGCGCGGTGCTCAGGAGGCGCCGGGCGCGGGGGCCCGTCCGTCGGAGCCCTGCTGCCCCTGCGTGCCCCCTTGCGTGCTCCCCGGTTGCTCACCGCCGGTCGAGCCGTCCCCCTTTCCGGTGTCTCCGCCGCCCGGGGAACCGCCCGTCGACGGGTCCGGCGACGAGGGGGCATCCGGGTCCGGCGAGGTCCTGCCGCCGTCGGACGGGCTCGGCTCCGGCGACGGGCTGCCGCGGTCCTTGCCCTTGTCGGCGCCGTCCGAGGTGCTCGGGTCCGGGGACGGCTGCCGGTCGTTGCCGTGCTGTTTGCCGTCGTCCGGGGAGTCACCCGATCCGGGTGACTGCGGACTGCTGGGCTGGTGCCGGCCGGACCCACCGGTCTGGGTGATGTTGCCCAGCGAGGTGCCCTTCTCACCGTTCGGCGTCTGCCCCGTGATCAGCTCGGTGCCGGTGACCGCGCCCATGGCGAGCACGAAGACCGCGAGCGCTCCGAGCGCCGGCCGCTTCCAGCCGCGCAACCGGGAACCGTAGGTCGTGGTGCTGAGCGCCTCGGGCGGTCCGGCCGGGTGCCGCACGGGCGGAGCACCGTCCGGCCGACCGGCGGCCTGGCCCAGCGCCGCGGTCCGCTCATCGAGCCGCGGCACCAGCTGCGTACGGTCGGCCGGCCGCTGCGCACCGGCCTGGTCCGCCGGGTGCCCCCCGGGCTCCGCCTCGGGGTCGACGGGGCGCAGCATCCGCGTCGCGTCCTCGTCCCCCGGAGCGGGCGAGGCGCGTGCCGGGTCCCGGGGTCCGGACGGATCGGCCCGCGGGATCAGCTGCGTACGGGCCGTGTCGGGCCCGGGCATTCTGGCGGCGACGGAGGTGACCTCGTCCTCCGCTCCGTGCCTGTCGAAGGTCGGCAGCACCATCGTGGAGACGGGCCGCGCGTCGGATGTGGTGGATCGATTGCGGGTGGCGGAGGAGCGGCGCGGCTTCGGCCTGGTGGTGACCGATGCCTCCTTGATCTGTTCGCCGGTACGCCGGAACAGGTGCTGGAATATCGAGCCGCCGGTGGTGGCCACGACACTGACCACACCCGCGCCGATGAACGTTCCGTAGACGCCGAGCTGGCCCGCGAGATACGCGGCGACGGCCGCGGCGAGCGCACTGCCGGCAACCTGAGCCACGCTCAGGTCTATCCGCTTCTCCTTCTTCTTCGTGTCGGTTTCGGTTTCTTCGTCCATCTCCAACCTTTGATAGCCGCTTCGATCCATCTTGCATGGAGAAGTGACCATTCGGCGTACCCAAAAGTTCCGATTTTGGGGAATCTGTGAATCTTGCCACCTACGTGCCTGGTAGAGAGATCGACAAGACGACTCAACTCCGTTGCCCACCCAGAAGTTCGGCGGCGCGGCGGTCCACCTCAGTGGTCCGAATGGAGTACTGTGGCGAGCCCTGGCCCCGGTTCCCGTCCGGCTGCCCGGAACCCACGGGAGGGGCTGTGAAGGCGGCACTCGCCCCGGGGCGCCGCCGACCGGCACGGGTGAACGGCGACAGGACCAACGGCACGGTCACTGAGCGTTGCGAACAGGTAACCGTGTCATAACGGCGTTTCAGGGCCAAGCCTCGACACGCCGGGCAACTCGGCAATGTTGTGGCAGGCTGCACCCGGGCAGGCCACACTCGACTAGCGGAAGCAGCGACGCACGTGACGTCGGCAGGCACCACCCGGGAGGTCCCCATGCCCGAACTGCGTGTCGTGGCCGTCTCCAACGACGGCACACGGCTGGTGCTCAAAGCTGCGGACAGCACCGAGTACACGCTTCCGATCGACGAACGGCTGCGCGCCGCCGTCCGCAATGACCGCGCACGGCTGGGCCAGATCGAGATCGAGGTCGAGAGCCATCTGCGTCCGCGGGACATCCAGGCCCGTATAAGAGCCGGTGCCTCCGCCGAGGAGGTCGCCCAGCTCGCCGGCATCCCCGTCGACCGGGTGCGCCGCTTCGAGGGCCCGGTGCTCGCCGAGCGTGCCTTCATGGCCGAGCGGGCCCGTAAGACGCCGGTGCGGCGCCCCGGCGAGAACACCGGTCCACAGCTCGGCGAGGCGGTCGCGGAGCGGCTGCTGCTGCGCGGCGCCGACAAGGAGAGCGTCCAGTGGGACTCCTGGCGCCGCGACGACGGCACCTGGGAGGTGCTGCTGGTCTACCGCGTCGCCACCGAACCGCACTCGGCGAGCTGGACGTACGACCCGCCGAGGCGGCTCGTGCAGGCCGTGGACGACGAGGCGCGGGCACTGATCGGCGAGAGCGACGACACGCCCGAGCCGAGCTTCCCGTTCGTGCCGCGGATCGCGCGGCTGCCGCGCGACCGGCCGCTGGACCGCACCCTGGACCGGCAGTCGTCCGAGCGTGCGCCGCAGTCCGGCGACGAGGACGGCGAGCCGCGGGATGCCGAGGAGGCCGTCGGTGAGCGGGAGCGCGACCGGGATTCGCTGACCAGCCTGCTGGAGGCGGTGCCGAGCTTCCGTGGCGACATGGTCGTCCCGGAGAGCACGAAGGCGCCGCAGAGCGACGAGGAGTCCGAGGCCGAGGTCGAGGAGCCGCCCGCCCCGGCGGCCAGCGCGGGCGCGGGTTCCGCGTACGCCGATGTGCTGATGCCGCGCGCGGTGGCCGGCCATCGCGACCGGCTGACCGGGACCACGGACCGGCAGGCCGAGGCGGACGGCGTCCGGCCCGGCCGGCGCGCGGCGGTGCCCAGCTGGGACGAGATCGTCTTCGGCACCCGGCGGAAGAAGCCGGAGTAGCGGGACGGCGTCCCCCTGCAGCGAGCCCCGTCCGCCCGTCCCCTGCTTCCAGGGGACGGGCGGACGGGCGTGTGACGGGGGCTCAGCCGGGCTGCGGGCCGGTGGCGACCGGTCGGGAGGGGTCGGCCGTCCACTCGCTCCAGGAGCCGACGTACAGGGCGGCGGGGACGCCCGCGACCGCGAGCGCCAGCACCTCGTGGGCCGCGGAGACCCCGGAGCCGCAGTAGACACCGACCTCCGCGTCCGCCGTGGCGCCCAGCGCGGCGAACCGCCGGGCCAGTTCCGAGGCGTCACGGAAGACGGTGCTGCCCTCGGCGACGTTCTCGGTCGTCGGGGCGGACACGGCGCCCGGGATGTGGCCGGCGACCGGGTCGATGGGCTCGACCTCGCCGCGGTAGCGCTCGGCGGCCCGGGCGTCCAGCAGGACTCCGCGGCGGGCCAGCCCTGCCGCGTCGTCCGCCGTCAGCACCGGAAGCGCGCCGGGCAAGGGAGTGAAGTCGCCGGTCTGCGGGGCCGGCTGATCGACGCTCAGCGCGCCGCCGGACGCCTCCCAGGCGGCGAGGCCGCCGTCCAGGACACGCACGTCGGGGTGGCCGGTCCAGCGCAGCAGCCACCAGGCGCGGGCGGCCGCCCAGCTCTGACCGCCGTCGTAGACGACCACCGGGCGGTCCGCGCGGACGCCCGCGGCGCGCATGGCGCCGGCGAACACATCGAGGTCGGGCAGCGGATGCCGGCCGGCCGGGCCGGGGGGTCCGGCCAGCTCGCCGTCGAGGTCGACATAGACCGCGCCGGGCACGTGCCCGGCCTCGTACTGGGGACGGCCGGGCGGTCCGCCGAGCTGGTAACGGACGTCCAGGAGCACCGGAGCGGCGGGCTGCGCCAACTCGCTCGCGAGTTCGGTAGCGGTGATGATGACGTTCATGGGGCTCATCTTTGCGTAGCAACCGCTACGTTCAGAAGGCGGGTGCCCACCCTCCGTATGACGGAGTTGCGCCCTGCCGTCACGCCAGCGAAACGGCTCAGGGGCCTCAAACCGGGCATTCTCCCTCGCGAACGCGCCGTGGACGGCGCGGCCGGGGCGCACACCAGGGCGCCGGGTGCGAGCATCTGCTCCAGACCGTGCCCGTACCGCGCAGGGTCAGCACCCCGACACTCCGAGGAGAAAGCGACCATGACGACCGAAGCAGCGACCCGGCGGATGTCCGGCGCGCCCTGCTGGGTGAGCCTCCTGGCCCACAGCATGTCCGCGACGCAGGAGTTCTACGGCGCGCTGTTCGGCTGGGAGTTCCGCCCGGGGCCGCAGCACTTCGGTCCGTACGCCCGGGCCTTCCTCGACGGCCGGGAAGTCGCCGGGGTCGGTGAGCTGGCGCCCGACCGCCACCTCCCGGTCTCCTGGACCACCTATCTGGCCAGCGACGACGCGGATGTGACGGCGGAACAGATCCGTTGCTGCGGTGGGACGGTGGGCGTCGGGCCGCTGGATGCGGACGACGACACGGGGCGGATGGCGATCGGCTCCGACCCGCAGGGCGCGATCTTCGGCATCTGGCAGGGCAAGTCGCTGATGGGTACCGCCCGCACCGGCGAGCCGGGCACGCCGGTGTGGAACGAGCTGGTCACCCGGGACACCGGTTCGGTCAGTCCGTTCTACGAGCACGTCTTCGGCTTCGAGGCCGAGCCGGTGGCCTCGGCCGGTCCCGAGGCGCTGACCCTGCTGCTCAAGGGGCAGCCGGTGGCGGGGATGCGCGGCGTCGGCGCCGACCTGCCCCGCGACCGGGGTTCCCACTGGATGACGTACTTCGCCGTCCCCCATACGGACGCGGCGGCCCGCAGGGTCACCGAACTGGGCGGACAGGTGCTGCACGCCCCCCGGGATTCCGTGCACGGCCGGCTGGCGGCCGTCGCCGACAGCGAAGGCGCCGTCTTCATGATCATCCAGCGGGGCTGAACGCCCGCCGCACCAGGGGCGGTGGGGCTCAGGGGGCGTCCGGGTCCAGGCGCATCCGGACGTAGCACGCGCCGGCCGGCCCCGGGCGCCGGTGTCCGTCCGGCTGCCGGCCGTGCCGCGCACAGAAGGCCCGTGCACGGTCGTTGCGCTCCCATGCCTCGACCCGGCCGGTGGGCAGCGCGGCGTCGCGCAGGAACCGTACGAAGGCGGCGTGCAGTTGGTGCCGATGCCCGAAGGGGCCGGGCAGGCCTGCGGGTTCCGTCCCCCGCGGCAATCGGGCGTCGGTCGGGCGCCCTGGCATTCCCCGGACGGCGCGGCGTCGGCGGCCGCCGCTACTTCGTGCCGTCGACCGGCAGGACGTCCGGGGAGAGGGCGGCCGCGCGGGCGGTCGCCGAGGTCTGGCGGCGGCGGTGATGGCGTCGGCACAGCACCTCGTAGCCGACCTCGGCCTGGGGGCTGTCCACGTCTCCCACCACATCGCCGACGACGACCTGTGCGCCCTCGACGACCATCCGGCCGTCGACGGTACGGGCGTTGTGCGTGGCGCGGGCGCCGCACCAGCACAGCGCCTCGACCTGCAACACCTCCACCCGGTCGGCCAGTTCGACCAGGCGCTGGGAGCCGGGGAAGAGCTTGCTGCGGAAGTCGGTGGTGATGCCGAAGGCGAAGACGTCCAGTTCCAGGTCGTCGACGACGCGGGCGAGCTGGTCGACCTGTTCGGGGGCCAGGAACTGCGCCTCGTCGGCGATGACGTAGTCGACCCGGCCGCCGGCGGAGAGGTGGCCGATGACATGGGCGTAGAAGTCCATGCCGTCCGCCGCCTCGACGGCCTCGGTGACCAGACCGAGCCGGGAGGAGAGCCTGCCGTGGCCGGCCCGGTCGTTACGGCTGTAGATCAGGCCTTGCAGACCGCGGGAGGAGCGGTTGTGTTCGATCTGCAGAGCGAGGGTGCTCTTTCCGCAGTCCATGGTTCCGGAGAAGAACACCAGCTCGGGCATGGGAAGGTGCGGGCCTTTCGGGCTCGTGAGGGGGTGAGGTGCGGGCGGTGGGCCGTGGGGGTCAGGTACGGACTTCCAGGAGGGGCACCAGCTGCTCCACCGGGGTCATCGAGCCGTGCATCCCGACCATCTCCGATTCACGGGGCTCCCGTTCGGTCGCGATGATCACCATGTCGGCGTGGGCGGCCGCCACGACATCGCCGATCCGGGCGCGCACCCGGTCGTCGACCGACGGACCGAACCAGCCCGCGGCGATGGCCTCGTCACGGCTCGCCACCCACATCTGTTCGCCGACCACCTCGCGCCAGACGGCGAGCACATCGGCGGCCGCGCCCGGGTGGGCGTACACATGCCGGGCGCGCCCCTCGCCGCCCAACAGGCGTACGCCGGCGCGCAGTTCCCAGTCCTCGTCGAAGTCGATCCGGGACTCCGGGTCGAAGGGGATGTCGATCATGCCGTGGTCGGCGGTGATGTAGAGGGCGCTGCGCGGCGGGAGCTGCTCGGCCAGCCGCTGTGCGAGCCGGTCGACGTACATCACCTGGCCGCGCCAGGCATCGGAGTCGACGCCGTAGCGGTGCCCCTTGCCGTCGACCTCGGAGTAGTACGTGTAGACGAGCGAGCGGTCACCGGCGGCGAGCTGCTGGGCGGCGAGGTCCATCCGCTCCTCGCCGGAGAGCCGGCCGTGGAAGGTGCCGCCGCTGAGCGCGACCTTGGTGAGCGGGGTGTGCTGGAAGTTCGGTGCGGAGACCTGGCAGGTGTGGATGCCGGCGGCGTCCGCGCGCTGGAAGACCGTCGGATACGGCTGCCAGGCATAGGGGTCGGTCCACGGAGACCAGCGCAACTGGTTCATCAGCGCGCCGGTGGCCGGGTCCTGGCAGGTGTAGCCGGGCAGGCCGTGGGCGCCCGGCGGCAGGCCGGTGCCGACCGAGGCGAGGGAAGTGGCGGTGGTGGAGGGGAAGCCGGCAGTGAGCGGGCGGCCGCTGCCGTTGAACGACGTGTCCAGGAGGGAGGTCAGGAACGGCGCCTCCTCCGGGTGGTTGCGCAGCAGCTCCCAGCCGAGGCCGTCGATCAGGAAGACACAGGCCCGGTCGGCGGGGGCGAGCTCCATCGGCGTGGCCACGCCGGGTATCTCCAGGCCGACGGCGATGCCGGGCAGCAGATCGGCGAGCGAGCCGGTGCCGTACTGCGGTACGGGGGCGCCCAGCGGGTCGAGCGGTTCGGGTTCCGGCCAGGCGGGGACGGTGTGGGTCATCAGCGGGTGGTGGTGGCCGCGGTGGCCTCGGAGAGCGCCTGGGCGAAAGTGAGCGTCTCGCGCACCGAGTCCGGCCCGTCACCGGCCTCACTGACCCGCAGCGAGAGGTCGTCGGCGGTGGAGGAGCCCGTGTAGCCGTGGTCCGCCTCGCAGTTGGGGTCGCCGCAGGCGGCGGGCTCCAGATCCAGCCGGGCGACCGCGCCCCAGCCGATGGTCAGCACGACCTCGCGGGGCAGCTGGCCCGGGGTGTACGACTCGGGGTTGGCGACCACGCGGCTGAGCACCACGGACGAGATCCGGCCGAGCTTGACGGACTCGGTGGAGGTGGTGGCGTACGGCGACGGGGAGGTGGCGTCGGCGGCCTGCTCGTCGGTATGGCTGACGATGAAACGGGTGCCGGTCAGTACCAGGACCGTGACATGACGGCGGACCTCGTTGGCGTCGAAGGTCGTCTCCTGATGGACGAGGTACGACACCACCGGCTCACCACCGACCGCGGCCTGCACCGCCTCGGCCACGAGCGTCGGGTAATAACCACTGCGCTCGATCGCCGCACGCAGTCCCTGGGTCGTCGTACCGGTCTTAGCCATGGGGTCCATCTTACGGGGCGTACCGGGCCGCGAGAGCCTCAGTAGACGGGCAGCCGGCGGGGGCCGAGGTCAGTGGTGGCGGGGGGCCTGGCCAGGCGTACGGAGGCCCCCAGGACGGAGAGGCCGTGCGCGGCGACGACGACCGGTTCGAGGTCGACGCCGACGACCTCGGGGTGGTCGTCGACGAGCCGGGAGACCCGCAGCAGCAGCTCGGCCAGCGCGGCGGTGTCCACCGGCTGGGAGCCGCGCCAGCCGAACAGCAGCGGGGCGGCACGGATCGAGCGGATCTGTTCGGCGACCTCGCGGTCGGTGGCGGGAATGAGGCGGTGGGCGATGTCGCCGAGCAGCTGGGAGGGCGCACCGGCCAGGCCGAAGGAGAGGACGGCACCGGCGGCCGGGTCGATGGCGGCCCGGATGACGGTGTCGACGCCGCGCGGCACCATCGACTGGACGACCGGACGCAGCTCTTCCGGTGAGCCGAGGGAATCGGTCAATTCGGCATACGTGCGGCGGAGTTCCCGCTCGCCTGCGATGTCGAGGCGTACGCCGCCGAGGTCGGCGCGGTGGCGCAGATGGGGGGCGGTGGTCTTGAGGGCCACCGGATAGCCGAGGCGGGCGGCGGCGCGGACGGCGGTGTCCGGGTCGGGTGCCGCAAGAACGGGGCGGGTGTGGATGCCGTAGCGGGCGAGCAGGGCCTCGGCGTCCTCGGGCGGCACGGGGACGGAGCGGCCGGTGGGGGCGTCGAGGCTGAGCCGGTCGAGAAGGCGCTCGATGTCGGCGCCGGCCGCCGCCTCCTGGATGTCGTCGTACTCGGGCACCCGGCCCGGATCGGCGGCCTCGCGGCGCCACGCGGCATAGCGGACGGCCTCGGCGAGGGCACGGACGGCACGCTCGGCGGCGGGGTAGGCAGGGATGCGGAGGGGTGCGGTGCGGCGCGGACGGCGGTGTCCGGGTCGGGTG
>NZ_SDIG01000091.1:0-25753 GCF_004122755.1 Streptomyces sp. TM32 | reverse complement strand
GAGAAGTGGGGGGGTGGGGGGTATGGCGTGGAGGGAATACGAGGGCGGCGTGGACGGCAGAAGGGCGAGCGCACTGAAGCAGCGCGCTCGCCCTCATTGACCACTGTGCGAGCCGTCGGGGCTGCTCAGCCGATCGCTATCCGTACGTGTGCCGACGCGAGGTCAGCCCGCCCAGATACCGGAGTTCTTGTGCTCGGTGGCCTGGTAGTTCTGGGCGGCCTGGTCGAGCGCCTTGGCGATGGCCTCGAGCGTCGAGTGCAGGGAGGCCGCACGCTGGTCCCACTCGCGCTGGCGGGCCTGGTAGCCCTCCTGCGCCGCACCTTCCCAGCTGGCGGCGATCTTCTTGACGCCCGCCTCGAGGTCGTCGAGCTGCTGGCGGATGTTGTTGGCCGTACCGCGCACGTCGGAACTGGCCTGCGAGATCGTCGCGAAATTAACGAGGATCTGGCCTGACATGGTGTCTCCTCAGGAGTTGATGAAGCCTGGTCGATTCATGCCGCAGCGGGCCGACGGGAATGCCCGGCTGGCCCGTGCCGCGGCTGCTGTGCCGCTGCGCCGCACGGAGCGGCGCGGCTCCATCATCCGAACGGGGAAGCCGAAGCGGAGACGTGCGAAATCGACTGGGCCTGCTCCTCTTCGGAGGCGGAGTAGTTCTTCGTGGTCTCGTCGATCGCTTCCTTGATCTCACCCAGAAGCTGGTTGAGACGGTTGGCGTCCTCGTTCACCTGCGACTGCAGCTGGTTGTACGAGGAGGCCGCAGCACCCTTCCACCCGGACGTGATGGTGTCGACGACCGTGTTCAGGCGCGAGATCTCGCCCTGGATCGACTGGTTGACCGAGGAGATCTTGCCGCTGAACGCGACCATCTCCTCCTCGGTGGTTGTGTACTGCTGACCAGCCATAGTCAACGTCCCCCATGAGACTTGTACGTCGTACCGCGCCGCACCGACGGAGCCGGCTTGCGTGGTGGGCATCTCCTGCTGACGCCTTCGACCACTTTAACCACTCCACACGTCCGTTCCCAACTGTGGGAGGGCTCTTGTTGCGGGATCACCACATAGCCAACTGCCCCGCGGGGAAACCCCGTTCGCGGAATTCGGGCAGATGCGGTGCTTTCGGTCAGGACGGGAAATCCTGGCCAGAAAGGGAAGAGGTAGGAGGCGGTAGTCGCGATTTGGCGGGAGGCCGGGGCGATACTCCCGTGAAGGGTATCGGCCCGGCCTCCGTACGTCACGAAGCCTGCGGCTTATGGGCGCTTTGAACGTCCAGCGACGGGCCCGCGGAGAGGAGTTCGGACCAGGTCTTCAGGATGAGCGGCGGATGCGCATCCTTGTAGCCGAGGCGGAGTTGCGACTGGCCGCCCTCCTGGTTGGCCTTGCCGGCCTTCTCGCCGTCGTTGTTCTCGGGAACGGAGTAACGCAGACCGGTGTCGGTCACCAGGAACAGACTGCCGAACTTCGCGGACGGCGTGGAGGCCTGGCGGTACAACAGCCCGTTGCCGGGGGTGACATACGAGCTGGCACCCGGGGCGATCTTTGCGGGATAGTCCTTGCCGACCCAGGTCTGCATGTTGGGCACGCCGTTCGGGAATCCCAGCTTCTTGTTCGCCTCGCCCGGATACTTGGTGCTGGTGCCTTTGTAGACGCTGCAGGAGACGCCGTTGTCCGTGGGGCTGATCAGGCCGCCGGTCTGCGAACCCTGCTTGAAGTTGTTCGCGGCGGAGACGGTTTCGGTCGGCCACGGCATATCGATATCGGTGCCCTGGATCTTGCCCAGGTAGGTCTCCGCGTGGCCCTCGGCGTCCTGCTTGAGGGTCATGCTCGTGGTGGACACCTCCGCGGGCTTCATCGCCGTGCCGTCCGGGTGGACGTCCTTGGCGTTCTGGCCCTCAAGAAGGAGGTTCGCCACGAAGTCGGACACCTTGTAGACGCCGTCCGCCTGGACGACGTACTTCTGCTGGCTGTCGCGCGCCTGGAGCACCGTGCCGATGGTCCGCACGCTGTCCGGGACGCCCATGGCGGTGGTCCGCTTGCCCGCACCGGAGATACGGGGCATGGCGATCGGGACCGGGCTCTTGATGAGGGTGTCCATGAACTGCTGGGAGACCTTCTGTGGTTCGGCGGAGTCGCCGAAGATGATGCGCTGCAGGTCGCTGTTGGCCTTCTCCGGGCCCTGCGCCGGCGCGATCTTCCCGCCCAGGGTGGCGTCGAACTGGAAGGCCACGCCCTTCTCGTCGACCAGCCACCGCAGCCCCTTGGGGTCCTCGATGTAGAGCGCCTGGTCGTTGTCGAGCTTGCCCTTGCCCTCGACGAGGTCCTTGTCCTTGCCGCCGAGCACGAACACCGTCTGCTGGGGCTTGCTGTTCTCGCCGCTGCCGGGACGGTCGCACACCGCCCAGACCTTCGGCTTGTCCACCTCGTCCGTGCCGGGAAGACGGTCGGGCGCATACGGAATACCGACGGCCGGACCGTGCGGAAGCTTTCCGTCGAGCTCGGAATCCTTGACCTGAACGACCTGGAACTTATTGGGGTCGAGGAGAAGTCGGGCCGAGGCGAGGTTCAGGACGGGGTGCAGAAGCTTATGGCTTTTCCCGCTGGCGTCCGTGTTGGGCAGAACAACATATCGCGTGGTGGAGTCCGACCCGACAACGACATTGGCCCCGACGGTGTCCCAGCCCTGCGGAGCAACAGGCTTGAGAATGCCACAGGCTCCGAATCCCACGAGCACCACGACCCCCATCACGATGCTCGGTACCACCGCCTTCAGCGGCTTGGGGGCACTCTCGATCGAGCCGTTCGGCAGCGGCTTCAGAAATGCCGCATTCGTGCGCTTTCGAGCGAACGAATACGCATTCAGCTCGTCCCGGCGTGATGCCATTGTTGCTTTCTCTCCCCGCCTGTTGGATCCACATCGACCGCCCCCGGCACTCTCGCCGTAGCGCCCTCTACTATGCCGTGTGTCGATCGACCCGTACGGTACGGGTGCCACCTTCCAACGCACCAGTCTCAGCGGGCGACCGATACGCCTAGAGGCCACACCACCAGTAGAGGAGCAGGCCGGGGGATGTCCAGCGCCACCAGGGCTCGACGCCGCAATGGGCGGCAACAGCAGCAACAGCCTTCTGCTGCACCGCAATACGCGGGAAATGCTGACCAAAACGGTACAGCTCAGGGCAACAGAGGAAATGGCGGCCGGGGTTCTGCAGCCCGCCCGGCCGGTCCGGTGGCACCGCGGCTGCGCCAGCAGGCGGGAACCATCGGCGGGGTCCGCGTACAGCAGCTGGCCATCATCGAACTCGCCGTGGCACTGGTGCTGGTGGGCTGGTCGATCCACCCGGCCGCACTGACCGCGGCCATCGTGATCGCGGCAGTGCTCGTCGTTTTCGCGCTCGGCCGCCGGCGGCGGATTCCGCTGCCGGAATGGATCACCACCGTGCGGGCGATGAAGCGCCGCGGCAAGAACAGCGCCTCCGCACTCGCGGCCACCCAGGGCGTCGACCCGGCCTTCGCCCCCGTCGTGGAGTGCGAACCGGCGCTGCAGACCTACGAGTTCACCACCGAGGCCGACCAGCGGGCGATCGGCTTCGTCGGCGACGGGACGTTCCTGACGGCCCTCGTCCAGGTGGACGCCCGGGACGAGCCGCTGCGGCCGCAGCGCGGCAGCCACATGCTGCCGCTCGATGTGCTGCACACCGCGCTCGACATCGAGGACATCCACCTCGAATCGGTGCAGTTCGTCCAGTACACCCAGCCCGCTCCGGCTCCGCATCTGCCCGAACAGGCCGTCGCAGCACGCTCGTACGCGCCGCTGCAGGCCCAGACGCAGACGCCGGCCCTGCAGCTGACGTGGATCGCACTCAAGCTCGACCCCGAGCTGTGCGCGGAGGCGATCGAGGCCCGCGGCGGCGGCATGGAGGGCGCCAAGCGTTCGCTGCTGCGCGCCGCCGACCAGCTCGTCAGCCGGCTGACCGCGCACGGGGTGCGGGCACGGGTGCTCGACGAGCGCGAGGTCGTGGCCGCGATCGGTACCGCCGTGTGCGTCAGCCCGCGCGCCGCCAACGGCGCGATGGGGCGCGACGGCCGGGCGGCCCGCCGCACCCAGGAGACGACCCGGGCGATGCGCTGCGACGACCGCTGGCACTCCACGTACTGGATCGGCCGGTGGCCCCAACTGGGGCAGGGCGGCGCCCCGT
Organism: Streptomyces sp. TM32; assembly: GCF_004122755.1. Classification (NCBI taxonomy): domain Bacteria; kingdom Bacillati; phylum Actinomycetota; class Actinomycetes; order Kitasatosporales; family Streptomycetaceae; genus Streptomyces; species Streptomyces sp. TM32. Next base: position 21,561 of record NZ_SDIG01000091.1, on the reverse strand, counting down.
TGGCCGCCGTCACCCAGCTGCTGACCAGCACCAGGGCGATGGCCAGCACCTTCGCGCTGACCGCCACGCACGGCGGCGGCCACGCCCCGGCCATCTCGGGTTACGTCCGTCTTTCCACCCGCAGCGAGAACGAACTCACGGCCGCACAGAGCGAGTTGGAGCGTCGTTGCGGTTCCGTGAAGGTCGGGCTCGTCCGGCTCGACCGGGAACAGCTGCCCGGCCTGCTGGCCACGCTCCCCCTCGGAGGTACCCGCTGATGGCTTCTCCCACCTATCAGCCCCGCGTCAACACCAGCGGCAACGGCTGGCGCAATCCGACCGGGGGCGCCGACGGCAGCCGCCGGCCCTCGCACCAGCAGCGTCCGGAGGAGGCGCAGGCCGGGCCGGCCGGCCCGAAGCTGCGGCCCGGATTCGGTCTGCGCGGTCCACGGCGCAGCCCGCACGTCCTGACGTCCGAGTCGCTCGCCTCGCTGACTCTGCCGGTCGGTGACGACGGCGTGATCATCGGCATCGACCCGCAGAACCAGCCCGCCGTGCTGAGCCTGCTGCGCCCGGCGCCGATGGAGATCGCCCTGGTCGGCAGCGTGTGGATGGCGCAGGTGCTGGCGCTGCGTACGGTCGCCACCGGCGCCCGGGTCGCGGTCGAGACGGCGCGGCCGCCGGTCTGGGGCCAGATGGCACAGGCCGCGGGCGGCGGACAGCAGTGCGTGTCGGTGCACGAGGTACGCCAGATCGCGCCCCAGGGACCGTCGGTTTCCAGCCCCGTGCTGGTCGTCCGGGACATGGGTGCGCGGCCGCCGCGCAATCAGCTCGCCCCGAGCCCCTGGCAGTCGGTGATGACCGTGCTGCCGTTCCTCGGGCCGCGCTCGCCGCAGATGCTCAGCCGCGCCGACCTGGTCGGTCTGCAGCGGCTTTCGCCCGAGGAAGCGGACGTTGTGACGCGAATCATGCGGCTGCCGGAGCAGGTCGGGGCGGTGCTGCCGACGCTCAGCGACAACGCCATGCTGTGGTGCTCGCGCGACGGCCACCAGTTCGTCATGACCCAGCCCACGGAGGCGGAGACCAACCTGCTCGGTGGGCCGCGCCGGATGGACTGACCGGCATCACGGGCCGGTTGCCCGCCGCGCCCGGCGCGGCGGGAAGCAGCCGGCCGTGAGCACGACGTACGGCACGACGTACGAGCACGACTTACGGGCGCATCCACGGGTGCGCCCGTAAGCGTGCCGAAAGGGCCCGAAGACGACATGACGTCGACTGCCGCTGTGTGCCGACTGTTGATTAGGCTGTGGGGAGCCGCAGGAGCACAGCACGACGGCAGTCGATACGGGGGCGGTGCCAGTTAGTGTGGGCGCAACCCCGGGTGGTGTGTTCCGACTTCCGCTACATCCGATCGATCCGCCTGTATCCGGTCCTGCCGTTCAGGTGCGTGGCAATACACCAGGAGGCACAGTGAACGAGCAGGAGGCTTTCCGTCCGGACGGAAACGATCCTGACGACGACCAGTCCGAGTTCGACCTGACCGGTGAGTTCAAGATCGACTTCGCCGCGCCGGCCTGGTACGCGAGCAACGACACCAACGGTGGCGGCGCGGGTGCCGCAGCCTCCCCCGCGGCTCCTCCTGCGTCTTCGTCCACCACTCCGCCCGCCGGGGCACAGCCGCCCGTCGGGCCGCCCACGGGCCAGCCGCTGCCCGGGCCCGCCGAGGCGGCACCGCCCGGATTCCCGACGCTGCGCCCGCAGGACGCGGGCAACGGGGCGCCGGCCGCCGCCGCTCCCCCGGTCACTCCGCAGGCACCCGCGGAGCCCGCGCCGGCCTCGAACGACGGTGCCGCCGGCGGTAATCGGCGCGCCGGCACCGGTGTCGACCCGTCGGCCTCGCTCTGGGACGACGACGAGGACGACGCGGAGACGGAAGCCGCCGCGTCCGAGCCGGAGTCCGCCACCGCCGACCCGGCGCCGTCGGCCGAGGCCACGGCTTCGGCTTCGGCTGCGCCCGACGCCCCCGTGGAGGGCGGTGCCCCGGCCCCCGAGGCCACCGCCGTGGCACAGCCCGCCCCCGTGCAGCCCGCGCCCGCCCAGCCCGGCCCCGAGGCCGCTGCACAGGGTGCCCAGCCGACACAGGGCCAGCCGCCGCAGCAGGGCGTGCCCCAACAGGGCGTACCTCAGCAGGGCGTGCCGCAGCAGGGCGTGCCCGCGCAGGGTGGGCCGCAGCAGCACGGCGTGCCCCCGCAGGCGGCCCCGCAGCAGACACCTCCGCAGGGCGTACCCCAGCAGGGAGTTCCCCAGCAGGGGGCACCGTGGGGCGCATCCGCCGACGGCCGGCAGCAGGGCGTACCCGGCCAGGGCGCGCTGCCGCCGCTGCCGCCGGAGTTCCAGCCCGCGGACCCCCAGGCTCAGGCCCAGGCACAGGCCGCCCAGCAGGCGCAGCAGGGCCGGCCGCAGACGCCCGTTCAGCCGCCGCAGCAGCAGGCACCACAGCATCCGCAGGCCGGCTACCCGCAGGGCCAGCAGGCGCAGCAGGGCGGCTACCCGCAACAGCAGCAGGGCGCACCCGCGCCGCAGCAACAGCCCGCCTACGGCTATCCGCAGCCCGCGTACGGCTACCCCCAGCAGGGTCAGCAGCCGCAGCAGGCGGCTCAGCAGGCGCAGTCGGCCGCGCAGCAGTCCGCGTACGGCTACCCGCAGACCGGCGCGCAGGGCTACCCGCAGCAGGGCCAGCAGGCGCAGCAGGCGTACGCCCAGCAGCAGGCCGCGCACCAGGCACAGCAGGCACAGGCTCAGGCACAGGCCCAACAAGCCGCGCAGGCACAGCAGGCAGCCCAGGCGCAGCAGGCCCAACAGGCCCAGCAGAGCCACCAAGCGCACCAGGCACAGCAGGCAGCGCACGCACAGCAGGCCCAGCAGGCCCCGTATCAGCCGCTCCCCGGGCAGCAGGCCGGCGACCCGAACGCGGCGGCCAACTACGCCTCGTACTCGCAGCCGGGTCAGCAGCAGCCGCAGCAGCGGGCCGCCCCCGGCGCGCCGCTCGGATACAGCGCCGCCGTGGAGCTGACCTCCGACCGGCTGCTGCGCAACCAGCCCAAGAAGCGCAAGCCGGGTGCCAATGCCCAGCCGTCCAAGTTCAAGCTGGGCGCGAAGAAGGAAGAGGCGGAGCGGCAGCGCAAGCTGGAGCTGATCCGTACGCCGGTGATGTCGTGTTACCGGATCGCGGTGATCAGCCTCAAGGGCGGCGTCGGCAAGACCACGACGACCACCGCCCTCGGCTCCACCCTCGCGTCCGAGCGGCAGGACAAGATCCTGGCGATCGACGCCAACCCGGACGCCGGCACGCTCGGCCGACGGGTGCGCCGCGAGACCGGTGCGACCATCCGTGACCTGGTGCACGCGATCCCGCATCTGCACAGCTACATGGACATCCGCCGGTTCACCTCTCAGGCCCCCTCGGGCCTGGAGATCCTCGCCAACGACGTGGACCCCGCGGTCTCGACGACGTTCAACGACGAGGACTACCGGCGGGCGATCGACATCCTCGGCCAGCAGTACCCGATCATCCTCACCGACTCGGGTACGGGTCTGCTCTACAGCGCGATGCGCGGAGTGCTCGACCTCGCCGACCAGTTGATCATCATCTCCACCCCGTCCGTGGACGGTGCGAGCAGCGCGAGCACCACCCTGGACTGGCTGTCCGCGCACGGCTACGCCGATCTGGTGCAGCGCGGTATCACGGTCATCTCCGGGGTCCGCGAGACCGGCAAGATGATCAAGATCGATGACATCGTGTCGCACTTCGAGACCCGTTGCCGCGGCGTGGTGGTCGTCCCCTTCGACGAGCATCTCGCCGCCGGTGCCGAGGTCGACCTCGACATGATGCGGCCCAAGACCCGCGAGGCGTACTTCAACCTCTCCGCCCTGGTGGCCGAGGACTTCGCGCGGGCACAGCAGGCGCAGGGGATGTATCCGCAGCAGCAGATGGGTGACCCGTACGCCCAGCAGCAGATGGGCGGCGACCCGTACGCCCAGCAGCAGTACGCCCAGCAGGCACAGGGCCAGCAGGGCCAGCCGCAGCAGCCGCAGCAGGGCCAGCCGCCGGCCGGTTACCCGCCGCAGCAGGGCGGCTGGACCCAGCAGCCTGCCCAGCCGCCGGCGCACTGGCAGCAGCAACAGCCCGCTCCGGACGCCCCGCAGCCCGAACAGCAGGGCGGCCTGGGGCCGGGGTGGCAGCAGCAGCCGCCTCCGCAGTGAGGCGCGGGCAGCACGCATGAAGGGGGCGGGGCCCGGCACATATCAGGTGCCGGGCCCCGCCCCGTCTCACGTCATCCCCCGGACGAGTGACTGACCTCCCGGCCGAACTCCGCCTGAAACCAGCCGAGTTGACGGTTCCGCGGCACTACTACAGCGCCTGCCGTCGATGGGCCTCCGCGGGACTCCACCTGCCCGCCACGCGAAGGACTTCCGTAGCACTACACCCGCCCACCCCCCGAAGGGGGGTGGGCGGCGGGGAAAAAAATGCGGCGGCGAAAAATGCAGCGGGCGGAAATGCAGCGAGAAATGCCGGCGGGGAAACCGGCAGGAATGACCGGCAGGCCCCTACTCCGCCCCCGCAACCAACCCCCGCGCCACCTTCACATCCACCGCCATCCGCTCCAGCAGAGCGTCCAGGGTGTCGAACTTCTCCTGCCCCCGGATATAGGCGATGAAGTCCACCCCGACATGCAGGCCGTACAGGTCCAGGCCGACGCGGTCGATGGCGTACGCCTCGACGGTGCGCGTCTTCCCGTCGAACTGCGGGTTGGTACCCACCGAGATGGCGGCCGGCATCGCCTCGCCCTCGACCTGCAGCAGCCCTGCGTAGACGCCGTCGGCGGGGATCGCGGTGTGCGGCAGGGTCTCCACATTGGCCGTCGGGAAGCCCAGTTCGCGGCCGCGCTGGGCGCCGCGAACGACAACGCCCTCGACGCGGTGCGGCCGGCCCAGGACCTCGCTCGCGCCGGCCACGTCGCCCTCGGCGACCAGCCGGCGGGTGAGCGTGGAGGAGAAGGCCTCGCCGCCGCCCGCCGCGCCGCGCTCGTAGAGGTCGATGACCTCCACCGTGTAGTCGTAGGTGGTCCCGAGTTCGGCGAGGGTGGCGACATCGCCGGCCGCCTTGTGCCCGAAGCGGAAGTTGGGGCCCTCGACGACGACCTGGGCGTGCAGCTTGTCGACCAGCACCTTGGCCACGAAGTCGGCCGGCTCCAGCGTCGAGAACTCCTTGGTGAACGGGAGGACCAGCACGGCGTCCACCCCGAGCCCCGCCATCAGCTCCGCACGCCGGTGGTGCGGCGCCAGCAGCGGCGGGTGGGTGCCGGGTCGCACGACCTCGCTGGGATGCGGGTCGAAGGTGACGACCACCGCGGGAATCCCCAGCTCACGGGCGCGCGCGACGGCCTTGCCGATGATCAGTTGGTGGCCGCGGTGCACTCCGTCGTACGAGCCGATGGTGACGACGCTGCGCCCCCAGCCCTCGGGGATGTCCTCCAAGCCACGCCAGCGCTGCACTCTGCCCGCTCCTCGCCCGAACCCTGTCCGTCCCTTGCGCCAATTCGGCATGGCGCAGGTCTAAGACTGCCATGCCGGGGGTGATGCTCCACGCGAAGGGGGGTTCAGGGCGGGCCTGCGCACCGGATCCGCCGCAGGCCACCGGCGTCACCGGCGGATTCGCGGGCGTACCCGCGGCCCGGACCGGCCCGCGCGGTCGGCTGTGGCACCTGGTGATCAGCTGTGGCATCCGGTGAGCGTGGCACGGGCGCCGGGGCCCACCACCGCCGCCCACTCCCCCGGGTCGTCCGCCACCCAGTCCTGCACCCGCCGGGCGAAGCCGGGCACCCGCCGTCCCAGCTCCATCAGCTGCCGCTCCAGGCGGACGGCGCCCTGCGGCGTGCGGACCAGCAGCGTCCCGGTGCGGTGCACCAGCTCTCTGGTGCGTTCCGCCGGCCGCCGTTCCGCGCCCTCGGCGGCCGCCCGGAGCAGCGCCTCCAGCACCCGGGTGTCCGGCTGTGTTCCCCCGCATCCGCCGTGTCCGGCATGCGCCGCCGGGTACGACGCCTCCTGCGCCAGCAGCGCGTCGAGCAGTTCGCGGCGCAGCGGGGCCGAGTCGCCGGAGCCGGGTTCGGCCACCACCGCCGCGAGTGCGCAGCGGACCGGTGCGGGGTACCCGGTCAGCAGTTCCACGGCGAGCGGGCGGAGCGCGGCGCGGGCGGCCGGTCCGCGTTCGAGGCGGCGGTCGAGGAACTCCGCGACCGGCCGCGCCGCGCGCTCGGGGCAGTGCCGGGCGCAGTCGCGGACGAGGTCGGCGATGCGGGCGACGAGGTCCGGCGCGTCGATACGGGCGAGCATGCGCAGCAGCGCGTCCGCCACCGGCGGGCCCTCGCCGCCGACCAGCCGGGCGCGGAAGGCGTCCAGCACCTCTCCGGGGTGGTCGGTGAGGGCGGCCGTGAACGCCGTGGGCGGCAGCTGGGGGTCGCCCGCGACGAAGCGCGCCAGCGCCCGGTCCAGGAAGCGGGAGCGGGTGGCCGGATCGCCCACCAGCAGGGCGAGCGCGGAGCCGTGGTGGGCGGCGTCGGCGCGCCGGGCGAGCAGGCACAGCGCGGCGTAGCGCAGCAGGGCGCGGTCGGGCGCGGCGGTGGCGTGGGGCGCGGCCCGCAGGCCGTACGACGCGGCGGCGGCCCGGCGCTCGGGGCGCTCGTCGTGCGCCCAGCGGTCCACGGCCCGGCACACGGCTGCCGGTTCGTCCTCGGCGAGCGCGTCCATCAGCTCGTCGCCCCTGGGGTGCGCGGCGGTCACCAGCGCCTCCAGGAGCGCGTCGAGCGCCTGCCGGCGATGGGTGTGCAGCAGGGCCTGCGCGGCGGCGGCGACGGTGATCTCACGGGGCCGGGCGCGCACGGGGCGGGCCGGGCCGACGCCCGCCGCGCCGGGGCGCTGCAGCGGGCGGGTGTCGTCGAACCAGGCACACAGCAGCGGCTGCACCCCCTCCGGGTCCGTCCGCAGCAGCACCGCGGCGGCGTCGAGGAACCGGGGGGACGGGGTGCCGGGGCCGGCCGCCGCGGACGGGCCGTCGGCGGGGTGCGGGCGCGGACCGTCGGCCGGGCCCACCGGACCACCGCCGTCCCGGGCCGGATCGGGATGGTCGGCAGGGTGGTCGGCGGGATGGTCCGCGGGGTGGACCCGTACGCGCGGGGGCTCGGCGAAGGGGCCGCCGGGGCGCGGCACGGTGGCCGGCGGGTGCGCGGCCGGCGCGCTGGGTGCGGCGCCCGTCCCGGCGCTCCGCGGCAGCCCGGCCGGCGGCCCGTCCGCCGGCAGCAGACGGCGCAGCAGGTCCATCCGGTCCTCGTCCGTCAGCGCCAGCCGCTCCCAGAACCAGGGGCCGAACTCCGCCAGGCCGGTGTGCTCGAAGCCGCCCGCGCGCAGCGCCCGCTCCGTGATCCGGTCGGCGAGCAGCCGCAGCACGCCCGTGTACGGCCGCGCGTCGGGCACCCGGAGCAGGACGCCGGTCAGCAGCCGGGCGGCCCAGCGGCGGCCGTCCACGGCGTCCGTGGCCGGCTCCGCGGGGCCGGCGGCGGTCGCCATCGGCACCAACTCGGCCAGCCGGAACGTCAGTTGTACCGTCCCCTCCCGCCGGGCGAGCAGCAGCAGCGCCTGGACGACCGGTCCGGTGCGCCGCCCGGGGGCGGGCCGGAGCCCGGGGTCGGCGTGGGCGCCCTGCAGCCACTCCGCGAACTCCTCGTGGGCGAAGCGGTATCCGCCGCCGGCCGGGACCAGCAGCCCCTCGGCGAGCACCGCGGCGGCCCAGCCGGACTCCGGCGGAAAGACCTCCTCGAAGGACATCCGGTCCAGCGCGCCCGGCCCGGGGCGAAGACAGCGGCGGGCCGCCTCGTGCACCTGGCCGGCGACCTGGGCGGCCAGGCGGCGTACGGCGGTGCCGCGCGGCGCGGGCCGGTGCGCGGCCGCCAGGCGCCCGGCGATGCGCAGACACGCCAGGTCCAGATGGGCCTCGAAGATCTGATGGCGGTCGGGGGTACCGAGGCCGGCCGCGTCGCCCTGGGGGAGCGCCGCCAGGACCTCCGCGAGCAGCCGCAGCGCCAGCGGATGGCGGGCATCGGCCGCGGCCGGCAGGCCCGGTGGCAGGCGGTAGCGGCCACGGGCGCGCTCCGCCGCGTCCTCCGGGAGATCGCCGAGCCCCACACAGGCGGGCAGCGCGGGCAGCGGACGGCGCGGCCGGTGCAGCAGAGCGGGCGGGAAGAGCGCGCCGGCCCGCTCCCAGAACTCGGGGCGGCAGGCGATCACCAGCCGCACACCGGCGGTACGCAGCCAGTCGGCCGTCGCCTCGGTCCACTCGGCCGCCCGCCGGGCCAGGGCGGCCGGCATCTCCTCCGGGCCGTCGAGGAGCACCAGCAGCCCGCGCCCGGCCGCGGCCGCCGCCCGGGCCACGCCCTGGGAGGTGGTGTCCGTCGGATCACCGGCCGTACGGCCCGCCGCGGCGACGATCCGGCCGGCGGAGCGCAGCGCGCGCTCCACCGCCGTGCGCACCCCGTCGTCGCCGGGCCGCAGATCCGCGCCGCGCAGCCGGACGGTCGGCGCCGGGACGGGCCCCTGCGCCCGGCGTGCGGCCAGCGCCGCGAGCTCCGTGCTCCGCCCCGTCCCCGGCTCCCCCACCAGGCCCAGTACCAGCGCGGTCGCCCGGCTGTCCTCGAAGCGCGCGAACTCCGCGGCGATTTCCGGCCGTTCGACCGGATCCCGCCACCGTCGCGGCCGTTCGGCGGCGCCCGCCGACACCTCGGTCAGGTGCCGGGCCCCGGCCGGATTCAGCTCGCTGCCGTAGGCGGGGACGGTCGCGGCGTTGCGCTCCAGCAGCGCGGCCAGCACACCCCCCGGCGCGGCCTCGGCGACGGCGCGCAGCGGGATCGCGTGGCCGCCCGCCCGGCGGCCGGAGTGCAGCGCGGTGCCGAGCACCCCGAGCACCGCGCCGGTCCGTGCGTCCAGCACCGGCCCGCCGACCGCCGGGCCGCCCAACCGCAGCGCCTCCCGGCCGCCCGCGCAGAGGTGGAGCTCCAGCGTCTCGTCGAGGAGATGGACGCGTTCGGTGGCCGTGTACATCACCCCGGAGCCCGGCCCGACGACCGTGCCGTCCAGCCAGCCGCCCGCCCAGAGCCGTACGCCGGTGCCCGCCGCGGGCCGGCCGGCGGCGATGGGCAGCGGCAGCAGCCGGTGAGGGCCGAAGGCGTCGGTCCGTACGAGGGCGAGCCCGTCCTCCGGCAGCGGTGTCACGGCGTCGGCCGCCACCAGGCAGGTCCATCCGCCGCCGCCCGCCGCGCCGCTGCCGGCCCCGTCCGCCATGGGCTGCAGCACCAGCTGTGCCGCCCCGTCCACCGCTTCATGGCTGGTGATCACGGTGCCGTCGGGGTCCGCGAGGAACCCCGTGCCGCGCGTGCGACCTGCCAGATCGCGGATGCGCACCAGTGCCGCGTCCACATCGGCGTCCAGCAGTGCCATTGCCGATCCTCTCGCCTGTTCAGTCCCCGAACGGTAAGCAGGCAGTGATCGTCATGGGAGGGAGCCGTTCCAACGCGCCCCCCTCTGCTCCTTGATTCACTCCGAGCGCCTCACCGAATGAGTGAATGGCCCGGCCTCGCTGGAGAGACACAGGGTGAGGGGGATGGTGGAGCGTGGGCCGGCCCTCCGTTCCTGTCCGGGCGGCCCGCGTTCCACCACCCTTTTCCGGGACGGCAGCCGCCGCGTGCGCACGCACGAAAGCCGGGTCCGCAGCGTCTCGTACGCTCCGGACCCGGCCACGGTGCACGGCTCCCCGGGTCATGGCCCGGTGCCGCCTCAGACCGCGAACACCGCCAGGCTCTTCGCCTTCCCGCCCTGGTTCTCCACCAGTGCCAGGAACCGGCCGTCCGGCCCGAACGCCGCGACCGGGCCGTCGCCCTCGAATCGCGGCATCGCGATCCGCGCGCCGTTGAGCAGCAGCCGCGCCTGCGCCTCGGGGACGTCCCAGCGGGTGAACGCCGCGGCGGCCGCGTCACCGAGCGGCATGACCGGCAGGCCCTCCCCCTCGGCGTCGTCCACCGCGGCCTGGAGCTGTTCGAGCGTGCGCGCCCGGTCCAGCTTGTACGGGCCGACGCGGGTACGGCGCAGCGCGGTCAGATGGCCGCCGACCCCGAGCCCGGCCCCCAGGTCACGGGCCAGCGCGCGGATGTAGGTACCCGACGAGCACTCGACGGAGACCAGCAGATCGGTCACCGGCGTCCCGTCCTCGGCCTCGGTCTCGTGGGCGGAGTGCAGCACGAACGAGGAGATCGTCACCGGCCGGGCCGGGATCTCCACGTCCTCGCCGTCGCGGACCCGCGAGTACGACCGCTTGCCGTCGATCTTGATGGCGCTGACCTTCGACGGCACCTGCATGATCGCGCCGGACAGCCGGGCGATGCCGGCGTCGATGTCCTCGCGGGCGAGGCCGTGCGCCGCCTTCGACGCGGTGATCTCGCCCTCGGCGTCATCGGTGACCGTCGTCTGGCCGAGCCGGATCGTGCCGACGTACTCCTTCTCCGTCAGCGCGAGATGGCCGAGCAGCTTGGTGGCCCGCTCGATGCCCAGGACGAGCACGCCCGTGGCCATCGGGTCGAGCGTGCCGGCGTGCCCGACCCGGCGGGTGCGCGCCATGCCGCGCATCTTCGCCACCACGTCGTGCGAAGTGAAGCCGGCCGGCTTGTCGACGATGACAAGTCCTCCCGGCTTGTTGCTCTCACGCTTCATTCTGCCGCGGTGCCCTCGTCGTCCTCGTCGTCGCCCGGCTTGCGGTACGGGTCGGCCTCACCGGCGTACTGGGCGCCCGAAGAGACCTCGCGCACCTTGGCGTCCGAGGCCCGCGCCTTGTCCAGCAGGTCCTCGATGGTCTTGGCGTTCTCCGGCAGGGCGTCCGCCACGAAGGCCAGGGTCGGCGTGAACTTCGTGCCGGCCGCGGCGCCCACCGCGGAGCGCAGGATGCCCTTGGCGCTCTCCAGCCCGGCGGCGGCGCTGGCGCGGTCCTCGTCGTCGCCGTAGACCGTGTAGAAGACCGTAGCCTCCCGCAGGTCGCCGGTGACCCGGGTGTCCGTGATGGTCACGTGCGAACCGAGCCGCGGGTCCTTGATGCCGCGCTGCAGCTTCTGGGCGACCACCTCCCGGATGAGGTCCGCCAGCTTCTTCGCCCGCGCATTGTCGGCCACTGGTCCGTCTCCTTCTTTCTTCCACAATTGTGCTTCCACCGGCGGCGCGCTGCCCGTACCTCAGGTCAGTCGTCGTCGCCGTGCAGCCGCCGGTGAACCGACAGCAGCTCCACTTCGGGCCGTGCGGCGACCAAGCGCTCGCAGCGGTCCATGACATCGGTGAGATGCCCCGCGTCTCCGGACACCACCGCCAGGCCGATCCTGGCCCTGCGGTGCAGATGCTGGTACCCGACCTCGGCGACGCTCACCGCGTATTTGCGGTGCAGCTCGGCGACGATGGGGCGGACGACGGAGCGCTTCTCCTTCAGCGACCGTACGTCGCCGAGAAGCAGGTCGAAGGACAGCGTCCCTACGTACATGCGGTGCGGGTCAAGCCGACCCGTGAGGCCTCGTATTCGGTAAGCCCTGCCGATATTTGGCAAGAACACAAGAACGGTACACGCAACATCCGACACCGTTCGACGGGATTACTTTCCGTGGGCCGGAGGGGACGGTGGGTGAGCGCATCGGCCCCGTCCGCGCGGCGGCACCCCCGCAAACGGCCGGGGCCGGCCGGCGGAGCAGAACTCCACCGACCGGCCCCTTCCCGCCCGTCGCCCGGCCACCACCCCGGGTGGACCGTGCTTCGCACGGACTGTGATCTGCGTGATCAGCCGCGCGGCTTCTCCCGCATCTCGTACGTCGCGATGACGTCGTCGATCTTGATGTCGTTGAAGTTTCCGAGGTTGATACCGCCCTCGAAGCCTTCGCGGATCTCGGTGACGTCGTCCTTGAAGCGGCGCAGACCCTGGATGTTGAGGTCCTCCGCGACCACCTTGCCGTCGCGGATGAGGCGCGCCTTGGTGTTGCGCTTGACCTCGCCGGAGCGGATGAGCACACCCGCGATGTTGCCGAGCTTGGACGAGCGGAAGATCTCGCGGATCTCCGCGGTACCGAGCTCGACCTCCTCGTACTCCGGCTTGAGCATGCCCTTGAGGGCCGCCTCGATCTCCTCGATCGCCTGGTAGATGACCGAGTAGTACCGGACGTCGACGCCCTCGCGCTCGGCCATCTGCGTGGCACGGCCTTCGGCGCGCACGTTGAAGCCGATGACGATCGCGTCGGAGCCGGACGCCAGGTTGATGTCCGTCTCGGTGACCGCACCGACGCCGCGGTGCAGCACCCGGATGTCGACCTCTTCGCCGACGTCGAGCTGGAGCAGCGAGGACTCCAGGGCCTCGACGGAACCAGAAGCGTCACCCTTGATGATGAGGTTGAGCTGCTGGACCTCGCCGGCCTTGAGCACCTTGTCCAGGTCCTCCAGGGAGACCCGGCGGGTGCGCTTGGCGAAGGCGGCGTTGCGCTCGCGCGCCGCGCGCTTCTCGGCGATCTGACGGGCCGTCCGGTCCTCGTCGACAACCAGGAAGTTGTCGCCGGCACCCGGGACGTTGGTCAGACCCAGGACCAGGACGGGGGTCGACGGACCCGCTTCCTCGACGTTGTTGCCCTTGTCGTCGAACATCGCACGCACGCGGCCGTACGCGTCGCCGGCCACCATCGTGTCGCCGACGCGGAGGGTACCGCGCTGGACCAGGACGGTCGCCACGGCACCGCGGCCGCGGTCGAGGTGGGCCTCGATCGCGAGACCCTGTGCGTCCTGCTCGGCGTTGGCCCGCAGGTCCAGCGCCGCGTCCGCGGTGAGGACCACGGCCTCCAGCAGGGACTCGATGTTCTCGCCCTGCTTGGCGGAGATGTCGACGAACATGGTGTCGCCGCCGTACTCCTCTGCCACCAGGCCGTATTCGGTCAGCTGACCGCGCACCTTGGTCGGGTCGGCGCCCGGGACGTCGATCTTGTTGACCGCGACCACGATCGGCACCTCGGCCGCCTTGGCGTGGTTGAGGGCCTCGATCGTCTGCGGCATGACACCGTCGTTGGCCGCCACCACGAGGATCGCGATGTCGGTCGACTTGGCACCACGGGCACGCATGGCGGTGAACGCCTCGTGACCGGGGGTGTCGATGAAGGTGATGCGCCGCTCTTCGTCGTTGACCTCGGTCGCGACCTGGTAGGCACCGATGTGCTGGGTGATGCCGCCGGCCTCGCCCGCGATGACGTTCGTCTTGCGGATCGCGTCGAGCAGTCGGGTCTTACCGTGGTCGACGTGACCCATGACGGTCACCACCGGCGGACGCGCGACGAGCATGTCCTCGCCGCCCTCGTTCTCACCGAAGTCGATGTCGAAGGACTCCAGGAGCTCGCGGTCCTCCTCCTCCGGGCTGACGATCTCGACGACGTAGTTCATCTCGTCGGCGAGCAGTTGGAGGGTCTCGTCGGAGACCGACTGGGTCGCGGTGACCATCTCGCCGAGGTTCAGCATGACCTGGACCAGCGACGCCGGATTGGCGTTGATCTTCTCCGCGAAGTCCGTTAGCGAGGCACCGCGCGACAGGCGAACCGTCGCGCCGTTGCCGCGCGGCAGCATGATGCCGCCGACCGACGGGGCCTGCATGGCCTCGTACTCCTGACGCCGCTGCCGCTTCGACTTGCGGCCACGACGCGCCGGACCGCCGGGACGGCCGAACGCACCCTGCGTGCCACCACGGCCACCGGGACCGCCCGGACGACCGCCGAAGCCGGGACGACCGCCGAAGCCGCCGCCACCACCGGGGCCACCGCCACCGGGACGACCGGCGAAACCGCCGCCGCCACCCGGACGACCGCCGCCGCCACCGGGACGACCGGCGAAGCCGCCGCCACCACCGGGACGACCGCCGCCACCGGGACGACCGGCACCCGCGGGACCGCGACCGCCGCCGCCACCGGGGCCAGGACGCGGGCCGGCCGCGGGACGCTGCGGCATCATGCCCGGGTTCGGGCGGTTACCGCCGCCGCCACCGGGACGGGGGCCGCCGGGAGCGGCACCCTGCGGACGGGGCATACCGCCCGGGGTCGGACGGGCGCCGCCCTGACCCTGCGGACGGGGGCCGCCCTGGCCACCGGCCTGCGGACGGGGACCGCCGGGGCCACCCTGGCCACCGGGGCGCGGGGCGCCACCGGGACGCGGGGCCTGCGGACGGGCCATGCCCGTGGAGCCACCGGAGGTGAAGGGGTTGTTGCCCGGACGGGGGCCGGACGGACGGGCACCGGGACGCGGGCCCGGACGCTCGCCACCGGGACGCGGAGCGTTACCGCGGCCCTGACCACCCTGGCCGCCCTGACCGGACGCCGGACGGGCCGGGCGCGGGCCGGGGGTGGCACCGGGACGGGGAGCCGACTGGCCGGCGGCGGGAGCGGCCGGCGTGGACGGCGGAGCCTGGAACTCGGGCTGCGCGGGGGCGGCCGGAGCGGGCTTGGGTGCCGCGGCCTTCGGGGTCGGCGCGGGGCGCGGACCCGGCGTCGGGCCGGCGGCGGGAGTGCTCTTGGGTGCTGCGGGGGCCTGCGGCGCCTCGGCGGCGGCCGCCGGGGCCGGAGCCGCGGGGCCCGGCTTGGGTGCGCCCGGCTTCGGGGCAGCAGGACGCTCCCCCGCTGCCTTGGGGGCGCGGGAGGTGCTCGCCTGCGCCGGGGACGGCGCGGACGGCTTCGCGGGGGCCGCCTTGCGCGGCGCCGCGGGCTTGCCGGCGGCGCGGCCGTTGCCGCTGCCTGCCTGGAAAGCGTCGGTCAGCTTGCGCACGACCGGCGCCTCGATCGTCGAGGACGCCGAACGGACGAATTCCCCAAGCTCTTGGAGCTTGGCCATGACGACCTTGCTCTCGACGCCGAACTCCTTGGCGAGTTCGTATACCCGGACCTTAGCCACTTCGCTCCTTCTAGGTCCGGGGTGTCCACCGGACCGTCGCTACTTCATGGGCGTACTCATCGCGTACTCATCGAGTGCTCATCGCAATCTCGACCTACTTCCGACTCGCGAGGTACCTGACCGCACGGTTTTCCGTGCGCTGTGCGTTTCTTGCTGCTGTGCCTTATTGCAACGGCGGCTGCTCGACGGGCGTCCGCTCGAGGAACCGACGGAGCTCCGTGGTGTCGAACGGTCCCCGGGCCCGGTAGGCCCGGTTGAACGCCCGGCGGCGAACCGCCAGGTCGAGGCAGACCGGTGTCGGGTGCACGTACGCACCCCGGCCGGGCAGCGTACCGCGAGGATCGGGGACACACTCACCCTCGATCTCCACGATGCGCAGCAAATCGCCCTTGGCCGCTCGCTCCCGGCATCCCAGACAAGTGCGCTCAGGGCATGCGCGGGCATGCGTCCGGCCAGACACTGCTTAAGTCTACCTCCCCGTGCCGGCCCGACCCCGCTGGGGTGAAGGCCGAACGGCTGCTCAGAATTCCCCACCGGGCGCCGCGGCACCACCGATTTCTCGGGGCCGCGGCGCCCGCCGGCTACGCCGCGTGTACTCAGTCCTGCGCTGCGTGCTCGGTGTCCGGGCGGATGTCGATCCGCCAGCCCGTGAGGCGGGCGGCGAGCCGGGCGTTCTGCCCTTCCTTACCGATGGCCAGCGAAAGCTGGTAGTCGGGGACGGTGACCCGGGCGGAGCGCGCCGCCAGGTCCACGACCTCGACCTTGCTGACCCGGGCCGGCGACAGCGCGTTCGCCACCAGCTCGGCCGGGTCGTCCGACCAGTCCACGATGTCGATCTTCTCGCCGTGCAGCTCGGCCATGACGGCGCGCACCCGGCCGCCCATCGGGCCGATGCAGGCGCCCTTGGCGTTCAGGCCGGAGCGGGTGGAGCGCACGGCGATCTTGGTGCGGTGGCCGGCCTCGCGGGCGATGGCGGAGATCTCCACCGAGCCGTCCGCGATCTCCGGGACCTCCATGGCGAAGAGCTTCTTCACCAGATTGGGGTGGGTGCGCGACAGCGTCACCGACGGGCCGCGGACCCCCTTGACCACCCGTACGACGTACGAGCGCAGCCGGGTGCCGTGTGCGTAGTCCTCACCGGGGACCTGTTCCTGCACCGGCAGGATGGCCTCCAGGCGGCCGATGTCGACCAGGACGTTCTTGGGGTCCTTGCCCTGCTGGACGACGCCGGTGACGACATCGCCCTCCCGCCCGGCGTACTCGCCGAAGGTGATCTCCTCCTCGGCGTCCCGCAGCCGCTGCAGGATGACCTGCTTGGCGGTGGTCGCCGCGATCCGCCCGAAGCCGGAGGGGGTGTCGTCGAACTCGCGGGGCTCCTCGCCCTCCGCCAGGTCCGTGAGGTCCTCGGCGTTCTCCTTCGCCCACACCGTCACATGACCGGTGTTGCGGTCCAGTTCCACCCGCGCCCGCCGGCGGCTGCCCTCGGTGCGGTGGTACGCGATGAGGAGGGCCGACTCGATCGCCTCGACCAACAGGTCGAACGAGATCTCCTTCTCCCGCACCAGCCCCCGCAGGGCACTCATGTCGATGTCCACGGCTACGCCTCCTCCTTGTTCTCGTCGATCTTCTCGTCCTGCTGCACGTCGCGCTTGTCCGCCTTGTCGGGCTTACGGCTGAATTCCAGCTCGACGCGCGCCTTGGCGATCTCGTCGAAGGAGACCCGGCGGGCGGTCGGCTTGCGGCCCTTCACGCCCGGCACCTCAAGATCCAGTCCGTCCTCGTCCACCGCGGTGATCCGGGCCACCAGCTCGCCGGCGCCTGCCTCGGCGGTCAGTTGGGCCTTGATGAGGCGGCCGACGGCGCGGCGGTAGTGCCGCAGCTCGGTCAGTGGGCGGTCGGCGCCCGGTGAGGTCACCTCAAGGGTGTACGGGGCGCCGCCCATCACATCGGAGTCGTCCAGGACCTGGGAGGCCTCGCGGCTGAGCTCGGCGCACTCGTCCAGCTGGACACCCTCGTCGGAATCGACCACGATCCTCAGCACCCGCCGCTTTCCTGCCGGTGTCACCTCGATCTCTTCCAGATCCAGGTCTCGCGCGGCGACGAGCGGTTCAAGCAGTCCGCGCAGCCTCTCGCTCTGGGTCGTGCTCATCCGGGTGACTCCTCGGCCGCGTGTGCTGTTGTGGGTGGGTCGCGTGTCGGGTCAAAGCCTATCGGTTCCGGCGGGGTACTGACGATTCGGTGGGTCGTCACGGATACTCTCGCCTGCGGTGATCACTACGAAAGACCCCGGGAAGTGCAACGTGCCGAAAGTGGCGTACGCGCGGAGAAGGACCCTGCTGGCCGGCGCCGCCCTCGGGGGCATGGCGCTGCTCGCCGGCTGCGCCGAGGACGACGGCCCCGGCGGGCGGGAACATTCCTCCGCCGCCGACCGGCTGCGCGAGCGCTCCGCCCGCGACAGCACGGCCCTGCTGGCCCGCTATGACGCGACGCTGCGGGCGCATCCGGCGCTGGAGCCGCGGCTGCGCCCGCTGCGCGCCGAAGTCGCCCGGCACGCCGAGGCGTTCGGCACGGACCGCACGGCCCCCGAGGGCCCGGCGCGGGACGCCGGTGCGCCCTCGTCCACGACGTCGCCGCGCAGCGCCCGGCCGTCCGCTCCCCCGGTTCCCCAGGACGAGCGGGCCGCCCGCGCGGCGCTCGGCGACGCGGAGCGCGCCCTCGCCGACGCCCGCACCACGGCACTGACCGCCGCGCCCCCGGAGCTGGCCCGGCTGCTCGCCTCGGTCGCGGCGGCCGGCGCGGCACATGCGTTTCTGCTGGCGGAGCCGGCCCGGTGACGGCCACCGGGCGGCACGGCGGAGCACGGACCAGCGAAGGGGCGTACACATGAGGGCCGCAGCGGTGCACGGCAAAGACGGACAGCAGGACGACGACGCGCACGGTGAGCTGACGGCGGTGCAGGCGGCGCTGGCCGCCGAGCATGCGGCGGTGTACGGCTACGGCGTGGTCGGCGGGCGGATCGCCGGCGAGCGGCGCACGGAGGCGCAGGCGGCGTACGACGCACATCGCGCACGCCGGGACGCCCTGCGCCGGGTGGTGCACGACCTGGGCGGTACCCCGCAGGCCGCGGCCGCCGCCTATGAGCTGCCTTTCCCGGTCCCGGACGCGGCCGCCGCGGTCCGGCTGGCGGCGGAGCTGGAGGACCGGCTGGCCGCCGTCTACGCCGATCTCGTACGCGCCGGCGGCGCGGCCCGGCGCAGGGAGGCGGCGGCCGCGCTGCGGGAGGCGGCGGTCCGGGCGGTGCGCTGGCGCGGCAGCGGCGTAGCCTTCCCTGGGCTTGCGGAGCGGGCCGCGGCCGCCGCTCCGTCCGGCTCCGCGAGCGCCGCCGCGGGCGCGCTCTGAACGACGGCCGCCGTGCGGTCTCCGCCCAGGAAAGGGACAGCTCAAGCATGGCAACAGCACCCATCGAACCGCCGCAGCGGTTGGTGAGTTCGCTGAGCGGCGATCCGGACGGTGCGGTGCGGGAGTGGCTCGCGGCGCTCCCGACCCTGGTTCAGCAGCGGCTGGACGCCTGGAAGCTGACGCTGGAACGGGTGCAGGCCCCCGGGGGCCGCAGCAGTCTGCTCGCCCTCGTACGGCAGCAGGACGGGACGCCCGCGGCGCTGAAGCTGACCGTGCCGGGGCGGGTGTCCGCGCACGAGGCGGCGGCGCTGGAGGCGTGGGACGGCTGGGGCGCGGTACGGCTGCTGCGCTCCGACGACACCGGCGGGGCGCTCCTGATGGAACGGCTGCGGGGCGCGGTGTCGCTGCGGGCGCTGCCGGAGGCGAAGGCGCTGCTGGAGGCGGCCGGGACGGTACGACGGCTGTGGGTGCCTGCCGAGGCGGGCCACCCCTTCGAGACGCTGGCCGGGCGCACCGAGGAGGCCGCGGTGGCACTGCGTACCGCCGGATCCCTGACCCGGGCCGCCGGACCGCTGGTGGAGCAGGCCCTGGAGCTGCGGCGCACCCTGCCGGCCGGGTCCGACGAGCAGTTCCTGCTGCACGGTGCCTTCCGGCAGGGCAAGGTGCTGGCCGGTGAGCGGGCGCCCTGGCTCGCGGTCGGCCCGTCGCCGGTGGTCGGCGAGCGGGCGTACGACCTGGCGGCACTGGTGCTGGACCGGTTCGAGGATCTGATGGCCGGCTCGGGCGCGGCCGCGGCGGCCCGCCGCCGGGTGGCCAAGCTGGCCGACTCCCTGGAGGTGGACCGCGACCGGCTGCGCGACTGGACGCTGTACCGGGCGGTGGACACCGGCGTACGGGAGGTGGCCGCGGGCGCCCGCCAGCGGGGCGAACTGCTGCTGGAGTTCGCGGCCTGGCTGTAGTGGACGGACGAACGGGCCGGCCGGGGTGGGTACCCCGGCCGGCCCGCTGCCGTACGGTCCTTACGCGCTGAGGCGGGCGACGGCCTCCTCGACCGTCAGCTCCTCGCGCTCGCCGGTACGGCGGTCCTTGACCTCGACGACGCCCTCGGCGGCCCGCCGGCCGGCGACCACGATGGCCGGCACGCCCAGCAGTTCGGCGTCGGTGAACTTCACGCCCGGCGAGACCCCGGCCCGGTCGTCGACCAGGACCCGCAGGCCCGCGGCGCCGAGCCGCTCGCCGACCTCCAGAGCGAGCTCGGTCTGCTTGGCCTTGCCGGCCGCGACGACGTGCACATCGGCCGGCGCGACCTCGCGCGGCCAGCACAGGCCCTTCTCGTCGTGCGACTGCTCGGCGAGCGCGGCCACCGCACGGGAGACGCCGATGCCGTACGAGCCCATGGTGACCCGGGCGGGCTTGCCGTTCTGCCCGAGCACATCGAGCTCGAAGGCGTCGGCGTACTTGCGACCGAGCTGGAAGATGTGGCCGATCTCGATGGCGCGGTCGATGCGCAGGCCGGCGCCGCACTTCGGGCAGGGGTCACCGGGCTCCACGACGACCACGTCGAGGTACTCGTCGACCTCGAAGTCCCGGCCCGCGACGACGTTGCGGGCGTGCTTGCCCTCCTTGTTGGCGCCGGTGACCCAGGCCGTGCCGGGCGCGATCCGCGGGTCGGCGAGGTAGCGGAAGGCCTTGCCGGCCAGGCCCTGCGGGCCGACATAGCCGCGGACGAGCTCCGGCCGGTCGGTGAAGTCCTCGGCGGTGACCAGCTCGACGGTGGCCGGTGCGAGGTGCTCGCCGAGCTTGCCGAGGTCGACCTCGCGGTCGCCGGGCACACCCACCGCGACGATCTCGCCGTCGACCTTGACCAGCAGGTTCTTCAGGGTCGCGGAGGCCGGCACGTCCAGGAACTCGGCGAGCGACTCGATGGTCGGGGTGTCGGGGGTGTCCAGCTCCTCGACGGCCCCGTGCCCGGAGCCGTCGGCCGGCGCGACCGTGACCGTCACGGCCTCGGTGTTGGCGGCGTAGTCGCACGCCGGGCAGTCCACGAAGGTGTCCTCACCGGCCGCGGCCGGGGCCAGGAACTCCTCGGAGGCGGAGCCGCCCATCGCGCCGGAGACGGCGGAGACGATGCGGAAGTCCAGGCCCAGGCGCTCGAAGATCTTCTGGTACGCCGCGCGGTGCAGGGCGTAGGACTGCTCCAGCCCCTCGTCGGTGGTGTCGAAGCTGTACGAGTCCTTCATCTGGAACTCGCGGCCGCGCAGCACGCCGGAGCGGGGGCGGGCCTCGTCGCGGTACTTGGTCTGGATCTGGTAGAGGATCACCGGCAGGTCCTTGTAGGACGTGCACTGGTCCTTGACCGTGAGGGTGAAGATCTCTTCGTGCGTGGGGCCGAGGAGGTAGTCGGCGCCCTTGCGGTCCTTGAGGCGGAAGAGCAGGTCGCCGTACTCCTCCCAGCGGCCGCTGGCCTGGTAGGGCTCCTTGGGCAGCAGGGCCGGCAGCAGGACCTCCTGGCCACCGATGGCGTCCATCTCCTCGCGGACGATGCGGGAGACGTTCTCCAGGACCTTCTTGCCCAGCGGCAGCCACGTCCAGATGCCGGCGGAGGAGCGGCGGACGTACCCGGCGCGGACGAGCAGCTTGTGGCTGGCGGTCTCGGCGTCGGCCGGGTCGTCGCGCAGTGTCTTGATCATCAAGCGGGACATGCGCTGGACCTGTGCGGCGTGGGCCATGGGAGATTCTCCTGCGTAAGAAAGGTGACTCCCAGGAGGTTAGCCGCCCGGGTGTGGCACAAGGAAATGCGATACCGCTGCGCTTGGGCCGGCTTCCCACGTTGTCGGCTTTCCCGCCGTGGTGGTTTGTCGCCGTTGCGCTTTGCGCCGCGGCGCACGTGGTCGGCTTTCCCGCCGCGGGAGTTTTTCGCCGTTGCGCTTTGCGGCGCCCCGTACGTGGTCGGCCGTCCCGCCGTGGGTGTTGTTCGCCGTTGCGCTTTGCGGCGCCGCCGTACGTGGTCGGCCGTCCCGCCGTGATGGTTTGTCGCCGTTGCGCCTGCGGCGGGCTGATTGCCGCTGCGCTGGCTGTTCGGCTGCGGGACCGGCCCTCCGGACTTCGTCCTGCGGTCCGCCCCCTCCCGTTGGGGGTGGGA
>NZ_SDIG01000090.1:0-26044 GCF_004122755.1 Streptomyces sp. TM32 | reverse complement strand
GGGCAGGGGCAGGGGCCGCGTGTACGTGCGTGGCCGCGCGCCCGCGCGTAGAGCCTTTCGGACCCCCCTCGGGAAGGGGTTCGGAGGGGGTTGCCGAAGGGGTTTCGGAGGGGGTTGCGGAACCCCTTCCGTTCGGGTCGGTCGGAGGGTTACCGAACGCCTTACGCAGGGTCGCGATGTGCTCAGTGACTTGCTGGCGAATCGAAGCGCCCCGGGCGCCCGGCTCGTCACTCAACTCCTGTAGCGGGATGCGAGCTACCTCAGCGAGAAGAGCGCTACGCAGCCGCCACGAAGAGATTTCCAGAGCGCCGGACACCATGGCGCCCATCACTTTCGGCTGCTTCCAGACGCCGTCGTTACGGACGAACGAACGGATGAGGAGCTCTTCGGTCTCGTCGTCCATGACGATGAAGCGCGCCGCTTCCAGGGCCTGGAGGAGCTTCTCCAGTTCGGCAGAGGTGAGGCCGCGGGCTTTGCGCGACCACCGTCGGAGCGTGAGGTCCAGCAGACCGGCGTGGTTCAGATTCGGCTGCGAGATCAAGAACAAGTAGAGCCGCTGCTCGCGCTCGTCCATCGCGAGGAAATCAGCGTCGTCCCAAATGCTGGTGAGGATGCGTCCGTGTCCGCGAGCCATTAGGTGGTCTTCTTTCGAGCGGTGTGTACAGGTCCGATGAAGTGCCTCAGTCCGTCTCCTCCGCGAAGCGGGCCGGTGGTGGCGGCGTGGGCTGCGGAAACCGTTCGGGCTGAGCCAGGAGCGCCGCGAGTTCCGCGACGAAGGCCGGGTCGGCCTGGCGGAACAGGAGGGCGGCCGCCTCTTCCGCTGGCCCGCGGGTGTGGATCGAGATGTTCGCCGGGCCGCGCACACCTTGCTTGTTGAAGCGGGGCTGCTCGCGCCTGAGGGCCGCCCGCTCGGCCTCCGCCACAGCCTTCTCTGTCGGATAGACCGAGATCGCTATGTACTCGGCGAGTGGCCACCACTCGGACCGCCTGCGATGGTTGTCGATCCTCGTGGCGTGACAACTCGTGATGCCGATGTACACCGGCTTGAGTTCGGCGTCGTAGAACCGGTAGAGGTACGGCCAGAGCGGTAGCCACCACTCCGGTCGCTCCTCGCCGCGCTTGAGGAGGTTCGCTGTCGGGGCGTTCCGGTCGAGCCTGCGAAGCGGGATGTGCATAGGGAGCAGCTGGCGCAATTCCCTGTTTGCGTTCAGCCACTCGTCCCGCGGAATCCGCGGTCGGCGTGCCAGATCGAGGGCCTTCTGTTGGTTGGAGAGGTGAGAGTTCCGATCGGACTGCATGAGAACGAGAATAGCGTTCGCGGTCCGCGTTCACAATGCGCGTTGGCGTAGCGCGTCCACGGAGCGTCGTGGCACTATGTGCAACATGGACACCCTCGACACGGAGATTCAGGCCGCAGCCAAGAAGCGAGCTAGGGCCGAGGACGCCTTCAAGCGCGCCGACGAAGAGCTGCGCGACCTCCTGGTCAAGGGCCGGGCGGAGGGGAAGGGCCCGTCGCACATGGCGAAACTGACCGGCTTCACCCGCGAGTGGGTCGCGAAGATCGCCCCAGACCCGAAGAAGGCTGGCTACCACGCGGCTGTCGTGCGCCGCATGAACGAGTCCTCCGACTGACATCCCTCTCCCCTCCCTTCTCGCCCCGCGGTTTCCGCGGGGCGTTGGTGTGTGCGGCTACAGGTAGGTGCCGGTGAGTGGCACGTCGTGGGTAGCCCGTGGCTCCGGAATGGGTGTCGCCTTTGGGGGTTCGGCGTCGTCGTCGGTGTCGGGTGCGTGGTCGAAGCGGCTGGCGGCCCGGCAGCGGGGGTCGGCGCACCAGTGGTGGCCGGCGAAGTCGGCGCCGCCGTCGGCTGTGAGTGCTGCTGCGGCCAATCCGCGAGCGAGCGCGTTGAACGCCTCCGCGCAGTGCTTCCCGCCGAATTGCAGCGCGTCGCCGTGGGATCCGATGGTGGTGGCCGCGTCGGAGGCGATGCCGGCGAGCCTGTCCGGTGACAGGCCGTGGAGTTCGACCATGTGGAGCGGTACGGCGAGAGTCAGCGTCTCCCGCAGCACCATCTGCTGGTGCCACGTGGCCTCGGCTTCGGACGGGCGGGTCATGCTGCGGCCTTTGCTGCACGGTTGCGGGCGGCGTCTCGGATCTGTTCGCAGGTACGGCAGCGTCGGCCGCGGCTGGATGGCCGGCGGATGGTGTTCTCCGGCGTGTACTCGTGGCCTTGCGGACAGTGGTCGGGCACCCCGGCCCGGGAGGCGACGCGCCGGTCGGTGCCCTTGGTGGGTGGGGACGTTTCGGGCGAGAACCACAGGGCGCGGAAGGCGTGGCGGCCGTGCCGGATGCGGGCCGTGAGGGCGCCGTACTTGATGCCGAGGCTGTCGGCGGCTTTCTGGTAGTCGTCCTGCGTGGCGAGGGCAACGACTGCCTGCCGCTGATGCTCGGGGAGCGTGGCCAGCACCTGGTGGACGGCGATCCGTTCAACGATGCCCTCGCCTGCCGCGTCGGTCGACACGTGCGTCCAGTAGGCGACGAAGCGGGGCGCGGAGGCGACTTCGCCGGATCGGCCGGTGGGGTCGACGCCGTAGAGGCGGCGGACGGCTTTCACGTCCTGGTAGATGGCTTGCCATCCGACGCGCACCAACTCGTACCACGTCGGGGGCTGGTCGGTGATGACGAGGTGTTCGGCGATGGCTGACCAGGCGAGGTCGTAGCGGAGGGTGATGTTGGAGGAGAGACTGCGGTCGGCTGTGCAGGCGGCGCGTGCTGCGCGGTCGAGGTCTCGCATGGTGTAGCCGTGGGCCACATGGTCGGGTGCCGTTGATTCGATGACGGCCGGTTGGTCTTCCTCGGCCGGCGCGAGGGCGAAGGTCCCTGCGTCGGCGCCTGCCCGGCGGATGGTTCCGGTGAGCGTCTCCTGGTCGAGGTGGATGTCGACCTGACCGGCGAGGAGGCCGCGGGCGTGCCGGTGGATGGCGGCGGCGAGTTCGGCCGGGGTGTCGCCGGTGACGGTGCGGTAGGCGGGTGGCTGGCCTGTTGTGGTGAGGGTGAGTTGGTAGTCCATTGGGTCTCCGGTGTGTCTGGCGGGGCTGGTGACGGTGCCCGAGACGGGGGTCGAACCCGCAGCTGAGCGGTGTTTAAGACCGCCGCGTCTTCCAGTTGCGCCACTCGGGCTGGGTTGGTGCCCCGCTGCCGGGGCTGCGGGGCGTTGGTGCGTCAAGCGGCGACCGGACGACGGCGGGCGACTGGTCGGGCTTGGCGACATGGCTGGCAGGTGGGGGTGCCCAGGCGGTAGTGGGCGCGGTGGCCGTCGGGTGTTCCGCAGCGTCCGGTCCAGTCGGGGAACGCCGAGGGGTCGTCGAGCTGGTCGTCGTCCCACGCCCCGACCGGCGCCCACTGGGCTTCTGCGGCTTGTCGACGAACCCGGTCGTAGACGTGCTGCCGAACACCGTGGCTGCGGGGGTCGGTGCGCCACAGTTCGTCGTAGAGGGTGACCGTGGCGCGTGCGGTGCCGACCTTCACCTGTCGGTCGCCGTAGAGGGTGTTGGCGAAGTTCGAAGGGTGCCATCCGAATTGCGTGGCGAGTCGCGCTGGAGGCCAGCCGGCTGCGACGAGTGCCCGGAGGCGACGCCGGGTGCCGGTGCCGTCGATGAGGGCTGATCCCGCGAGGTTGTCGAGAGTGGGCTCGACGGCGAGCAGGGAAGCGGCGTTCTTGGGCAAGAGCCGCTTCGAGGGCGCGAGGCCACGGCTTGCGTCTCCGTACAGCAGCTTGGATACGGACCCGCGGGGAACGCCAGCGATCTTTGCGAGCCGCATCCAGCCGATGCCGAATTCGCTGAGGGTCTTCACGTGGGCGCGGACGGGTTCGGCGTCGACGTAGGGCTGCCAGGTGCCGTAGGCGATGGCGCGGGCCCGGTTAGCCCGGTATTGGGCTTCGGTGAAGCAGCAGGGGTAGCAGCGGCAGGCGTCGAGCTTGTACTTGACGTAGGTGCCGTGATCGCGGTGCGTCATGCTGCGGCCTCCAAGCTCCGCTTCCGGCGATTGGCGATGGCGTGGCGTTCGCGCGGGGTGGTGCCTCCGCGGATGCCGCACCGGAGCTGGGCCGGCATGCCGTGCTCCTCGGCTAGGGCTTCGGTGAGGCAGGTCTTGGCGACGGGACACCGGCCACAGATCGCCTTGAGCTCGGCGACGATGCCGGGGTGGCAGACGTCGGGCACGAACTCATCGGGGTCGACTTCGCGGCAAAGGGCCTGGTCGCGCCAGTCACGGCGGGTCATGCGGCAGCCTCCAGGTCGCCGGCGCTGGTCACGGCCGGCTTGAGGAGACGCTCCTTGCGCATGTCGCGGATGAGATCGTGGACGTAGGCGCGGGCCATGCCGAGCCGGTCAGCGATCTCGTGCTCGGGGATGCCGAAGGAGTCGAGGTATCGGATCTCCTGGCGGCGATATGTGCCGAGTTCGTCGCGGTTCGCGCGGGGGTCGGGCCCGAGGTCGGGCAGGCAGTCCGGGTCGTCGATGTCGTCCCAGGCCGCGAGCGGCATCCAGCCTTCGCGTTCGGCGACTCGGCGAGCCAGTGATCGGGCTTGGGAGGGGATGCCGTACTG
The DNA here is from genome assembly GCF_004122755.1 of Streptomyces sp. TM32. Lineage (NCBI taxonomy): Bacteria > Bacillati > Actinomycetota > Actinomycetes > Kitasatosporales > Streptomycetaceae > Streptomyces > Streptomyces sp. TM32. The sequence goes on along the minus strand of NZ_SDIG01000090.1, from coordinate 21,437 downwards.
CTCGGGTGTGAAGGTGGCGAGCCGCCTGCAGCCGGCTTTGACCTTGCGGGCGTTGCCGGCGGTCACGTGGGTGGCGCGGGCGAGGGCGCCGAGGGGCCGGTTGTGGATCCCGATCTCGGGGCCGATGGCGGTGAAGGGCCAGCCGGCGACGACGAGACCTTGGATGCGTCGACGGGTACCGGTGGCGTCGATGCGGGCGCCGTCGGAGACCTCACAGTCTTCGACCTTTACCGCGAGTAGGGCGTTGGCCGATGCTGTGCGGAGTCGGGCAGTGGGCCGCTGGCCGTTCACGCCGTAGAGGAGGCGGGCGAGGGTGGCGGTGGAAACGTCTGCGGCGGCGGCGATGCTGGGGACGCTGGCTCCTTCGCGGCGCAGGGTCGCGATGTGTCGCCGGGCGGGGTCGGCGTCAACGAGGGGCTGCCAGGTGCCGTATCCGATGCGACGGTAGCGGGTGCGCTGGTAGTCGAGCCCAGCTTGACGGCAGGGCTGGCAGTTGCAGTGGAATCCCTTGTGCCGGTAGAGGCTTCCATGGGGCGGGAGTGGCTTCGTGGTGGTCATCGGGTCCCCCTTCCTGGGGTGTTGCGATGGCGGGCAGCGGGGTGGCGCCAGATGCGTTCGAGTGCGGCGAGTTGCGGGTCGCGGGGTTCACGGCGGCGGAGCCAGTTGGTGAGCCGGCGAAGGAGGTTCATGCGGCTCGCCGTTCGGTCCGCCGCGCGGCGCGGTCTTCGCGCCGCCTGCGGGCGACGGCTTCGCGGTGTCGGGCGGGGACGCCGATCCACACGTGGACGAGGGACTGGCGGGCGCGGGCGGATCCGCCGTAGCCGTAGTGGCGGATGATTCCGGCGTCCTGGAGGCGGGTCGGCAGGTGGCCCCACTGGCTCTTCGGGTGGGGCGGGTCGGGCAGCTTCTTGGCGGTGGCGATGGCATCGACGGTGAACGGCTCGCCGGTGTCGGCGGCGGCCACGAACGCGGGCCACACTTCGTCGATCCATGCTTCGTAGTCGTCGGCTATGCGGCGGGTGGCGGCCGGGGCGGGGGCGGTGATGTCGGCGCCGTCGAACGCGGGCTGGATATAGCTCATCGCGGTTCTCCGATCAGGTGTGATGTGCTTGAGGTCGGGGTCCCCGCCCGATTTGGGCGGGCGGGGACACCCAAGGACGGAGCGGCTACGAGACGGTTTCGACGACTTCGGCTTCGTAGGCGCCGTCCTCGTCCGGGCCGGCCTCCTGCGCCTTCTTGCGGTCGGCGATGGCCTTCAGGTCGGCGACCAGTTGGTCGTTGAGATGGCCTGCGGCGTTCGCTTGGCGATAGACGTCGCCGACGTCGTCCGATGTGAGGGCTCCCTCGGCGAGCGCCAGGTAGTCGGGGCGCCCCGCCTCCAGAGCGGGGGCTGCCGCCTGGGCACCCGGGTTGAGGGCCATGGCGGTAGGCATCGGGCCGGCGAGGGCCTGGCGCGGAGTGACGCCGCGGAGCTCGACCACGACGACGGGGAACTTCTTCGTCTCTCCGTTCGCCACGCGCTGCCGCGGCTCAATGCGGAGGTTGACCGGCACGAACCCCTGACCGTTGGTCCCGGCGAGGACCAGGTCGACCATGCCGCCCCACTCCTGTGCGGCGTAGAAGCTGTGGGTCTCGGCACGCCACATGCCCATGCCGGACAAATCGGGGAGCATCACGTTCATGCGGGACGTGGTGGAGCAGACACGCCCCTTCGGCTGCGCGTGCCAGTCCTCTCCGAACTGCCGCTCGCACAGGCAGGGCTGGCGGGACAGGAGCTCGGTCTGGCCGTCGCAGCGGCGCTGGCAGCCGCCCTTGGACCACATCTCGTTGTACTGGTTCAGCGGGTCGCCGGGCGTGATGAGCGCCTCGATCGACGAGGCTTCGGTGATGACGCGCCACTGGCTGATCGTCGAGCCGAGCGGCGTCCACTGCTCGGGCTTTCCGCCCCACAGCTCGGCAGCCTTGCTGACGTGCTCTTCGCTGTGCGAGGTGACGACCCAATTCGCCGAGCGCATGGGCCGATTGCCTTGGGTGTAGCCAGTGCGGAGGCGGCCGTGTTCGGCGGCGCGGCGCTGGATGTTGAGGAGTCGGGAGCCCATCGGTCAGGCCACCTTTCGGAAGTTGCGCCACCGGGCCGGGACGGGCTGGTCGGGGGCGAGAAGTGCCGGGTAGGAGGAGGGGGCGGCGTGGTGCCAGAGCGCGTTGACGAGGGCGCCGCGGAACGCCTTGTGGGCGTCGCGGTCGGCGGGCATCTCGACGAGGGCGTGGGACTTGGCGCGGAGGTTGAGGACACCGGTCCGCTGTATGGCCGGCATCGGCTGCTCGCTGTCGTCCGGGAGGAGGACGGTCTCGCAGTAGCGCAGAGCCGCCAGCTGCTGGGTGTTCTCTGGGTAGACAGCCTTCGCGGAGCGGGTGGCCGACGTCTTGAAGTCGATCAGCCACAGTTCGAGCTGACGGTCCTCACCGGTGGGCAGCCAGATCATGAGGTCGGCGGTGCCGGCGTAGCCGAGGCGCCGGTGGAAGCAGGTGATCTCGGCGGCTTCGACGTGCTTGCCGATGTCGACACCCCAATAGCCGAGGAACATCTCCAGCTGGTGCAGGTACGGTGCGACCTCGCGGGCTACCGCGAAAGGCGCTCCCAACAGTCGTTTCTCGGCTGCCTGGTGGATGATCGTGCCGAGGTCGGCAGCCTCCTCTCGGGCGTCGCGGTGGATCTGCTTGAGCTGCTTGGTGAGCGCGTCCCGGTCGGTGATCGCCCTGCGGGCGACCTCCATGCGGTGGTCGAGGATCCACTCGACTGTGAGCTTGACGCCCCACGGCAACAGTGAGCGGGTCTTGTTGACGGAGGTGTCGAGGACGTTGGTCACGGAGACGAGGTCGGGTCCGCCGGCCGGGTCGGTGTAGTAGCGGCCGTTGTCGGTCTCGTGCGCGTGGCGAGGGTTGGTCATGCCGCACCGTCCGCGCGCGACCTCTTGATGCAGCCTTCGCAGCGGTAGGTGCCGTCGTCCTGCTGCTCGAAGGGGCCGTCGGAGTCGCCGCAGGCGCAGCGAATGGCGTCGCGTGTCATGCGGCGGCCCCGGGGACATCGAGGGTGATGCCGACGATGGTGGTGCTGCCCTGGCCGAGGAGCTGCCCGATGCGGTACAGGGCGCCGACCTCGTAGTGCTGACCGACAGGGGGCAGGCTGTACTGGAGTTTGCCTTCGAGACTGTCGCCGGCAGCGACCCGGTCGCGGAAGTCATCGAGGAGCGCGACAAGCTCCTCGCGAGTCATGGTATTCATTGCTGACCTTTCTGGGTGCGGTGGCCGCCCGCGATATGCGGGGCGGGCGGCCTGGACGCGTGTCAGGCGGTGAGGTCCTCGCCGCACTTGGCGCAGCGGGAGTGGGCGCCGGTGATGCCGCCCATCTCGTCGTGCAGGTGGACGAGGAGTACGTCGCCGCCGCAGTCGGCGTGTTCGACGTTCTCGGCGCGGAAGGTGCGCTCCAGCCCACCTCCCCAGTCCTCGGTGTTGATGAGGGTCCAGGCGATGTCGTCGGGAAGCTGGGTCATACGGCGGCCTCGCTTACGGGCTTGAGGCAGAGGACTCGGCGGACCGTCTCGTCGATCGCCTTGTGGATCTCCGAGAGGAGTTCGTCCCGTGCGGTGTCGGTGAGTTCGGGGGTGGTGGCGACCTGTACGGCGATGTCGTAGCCACTCGTGGTGGACAGCCAGGCCATCGCGGGGTGCGGGGTGAGGTTGGCGGCGCCGAGCTGGATGGCCCACTCGGAGACATCGGCGGCGTCGCGGATCAGGTCGTCGATCTGCTGCCGGGCCCCGAGGAACTCGGTGGTGTCGAGGTCACCGCGGTTGAGGAGTTGGTCCCAGGTGCGGCCGTTTCCGCCGCTATTACCGGTGGACTGGACATAGCTACGGTCCATCCGGTCGGCGATTTCGCTGGGCGTGATGCCGCTGATGGCGGAGGCGACGATGCTGGCCGCTGTGGCGCGGAGGTCTTCGTCGGTGTACGGGCTGTCGGTCACGTGGTCTCCTTGATTGGTGGCCACCCGGCCTGTTAGCGGCGGGCCGGGCGGCCGGAATCGGGAAGGTCAGGCGGCGGCCAGGTCAGGCGGCAGCCTCTGCGGCAACGGCCTTCTCGGCCGCGCGCTTATTGAGGTGGGCCTCGTACTCGTCGTGCCACTGCTGCGGGTTGTGGCCGGCTTCCTTGGCGGCGTCCCAGGCCCATTCGCCGATCTCGCCGGAGTCGAGCTGCTCAGCTACCTCGGCGACGATGGTCCGAGCGAACCGCGGGTCGGCGGTGTGGAGGGCGTCGAGGAAGCGGTACGCCATCCAGGCGTGGACACCAGCCGTTGCGTGGGCGAGGAACTCAGGCGAGCTCGTGCCACCCGCGTTGTGGAGGTCCACGTTCGACCTCAGCACCTGCTGCAGCAGGTCCCCACCGGTCTCGTAGACGTCCTTCGTCACCTCGTAGCGGGGCCAGTCGTCCTCGGCAGGCATGTCGGTGGCCATGTCGAGGCCATCGGCCCCGGCGGCTAGGGTCTGCTCCCACTGCTGGCGGACCGCGTCGAACGTCTCATCCTTCATAGGGCCGACGCCCGCGTAGCGGACGGGCATCTGTGCGCCGATGAAGTCCTCGCCGAAGACGAGTACGGCCTTCTGGTCGGCGGTGACGCGGACGCGCAGGTTGTCGCCGGTGGCGGCCCAGCGGCTCATGAAGTCGGCGCTCAGGGCCGGGAATGGTGCGTCCTCGGTATCCCGCTGGGTCATGGTGCGGAGCAGGCCACGCCAGTCCGGGTACTCCAGGTCGGGGTTGACGCCGATGCGCAGCTCCGTGTGCGTACCGCCGAATTCGAGGTAGTGGTCCTCGGCGGAGATGCTGATGTATGTGGAGCCGGCCTGACTGCTGATCCACTCGCGGAGGGACTGCAGATACTCGGCCGGGATGAGGCGGGCGAAAGGCTGGCCGTTCTGGTCGTCGTGCAGAAGGCGGTAGCGGGCGACGGCCAGCGTGTACCGGTCGGATGCCACCGCGTACAGGAACGCGGCGTCGACGTCGAGGCGGATGCCGTTGAGCGGGACGGTGTACTCGCCGCCGATGTGGCCGATGGTCTTGTCGATGAGCAGTCCGAGCTGATGAGCGTTGATCGTGACGGCCATGTTGAGTCTCCTCGGAGATGTCGAGTTGTGGATTGGCGCTGCTTCCACGCCGTTTCAGGCATGGCGGTGCCCTTCAGAGGGCGGTGCGGTGGGTGTGTCAGGCGGCTTCGGGGCCGCGCTGCTGCAGCGGGATGACCTTGGCGACCGGCCGTGTGCGGGCCAGGAGTTCGCGGCGGAGTCGCTCGTTGTCGGCCTTGAGATCGGCGTTCTCGTCGGTGATGCACTTGGTGACGAGTTCAGCTTCGAACATGCGCTGCGTGGCCTTGGCTGCCTGCCGGGCGAGGTCTGCGCGGTCGCCGACGTTGCGGTCGATCATTTCGAGGGCGCAGAGGTACTTCCCCTCCACGTCGCCGAGTGCACGTCGGAGGTCCACGTTCTCGGCCCGGACCCGTGCAAGCTCGACGCCAGGGCTGGTCCGGCGCGGCTTGCGGCTGAAGAACTTCACTGGCCCTCCTTCCGGTTGCCCCTCTGGGAGGCGACGACCATTGCGGCGGAGATGAGGCCGAGCCCGGCGGCGATCCACTCGGCGGCGGTCATGCGGCTGCCGCCTCTCGCCACACGCGGTAGATGGACTCCCGCAGTTCCCGCCGGTCGAACAAACAGCGGGGGCAGGTGCACGACGCGGGATGCCGCGGCAACTGCTGGCGGGCCGCGGAGGCGAGGCCGTGCAGGTAACCGGCGACAGCGGCATGGTCGCCCTGGGCGTACAAGGCGCGAACGTAGGCGTCGGTGTCCTCGGCAGCCCGCCCGGCGCGCTCGCCTGCCCGGTGGCCGGCGATGAACAGGTCCGGACTGGCTGTCTCGTATCGGCGACCGCCGATCTCCAGGGCGATCACGCGGCACCTCGCAGGGCTGCCCGCACGTCGGCGGCAAGCAGCGGTCGAGGAGCCGGCATCAACGGCGCCCAGCTCGCATAGACCTCGTCGAGCGGCAGGATCTCGTCCAGCGCCGACCGCATGATCGGCATGTCGTCGGCGGTGCGGCGGACGGTCCACTTCCACGGGCATCCGCGGGCGTCGATCCAGGTAAGCGCCAGGTCGTATTCGGTTCCGTCGAACTCGGCGAGTTCACGTGCCGCCCATAGGAGTTGGGCGCGGTCCGTGGCTCGCAGGCTCGTGTCGGCTGCTGCGGCCAGCAGCGCGGCCCGGGTCACGACGCCACCCTCAGGCCGCCGCGACGCTTCCACTCGGCCAGCTCGGCGAACGCCGCGGACACCTCGTCCAGGGTCTCCGGGCTGGCGTCCGTGACGTGCACCGCCACGCGCCGGCCGATGTGGACGATGCCGAAGGTACGGCCGTCGATCCCGGTCATGTAGTCGGTGTTGACGCTGTCATTGCCGAGGACCACAGCCCCCGTCAGGAAGGTCTCAGGCATCTGCTCTCCAGAGGTGGAGTCGTGTGCGGGGATGCGGCGGGCGGTCACGAGACGGCCTCGGCGGTTTCGATCACGTCCACGTGAGTGAGGGCGATGCAGGCGCCGTGCCCGTGGACCCACACCACGGCGGTGTGGCCGCCGAGGAGCGTGGCCCGGCTGCGGGTGGTCGTCTCGATCCGCTCGGACTTCGGGTCGTCCTCGGGCCGGAAGCCGGGGTAGGCCACGACCGGGGTGCCGACCGGGTAGCGGGAGTTGAACTGCTCAGCGTTCACGCCGCCACCACCTTCCGGGCGGCGCTCCACAGGTCGATGCCCGCGCGGATTGCGTGGCAGGAGTGCAGGAACCCCGGCGTGTAGTCCCGGAAGTCCCACTCCGAAGTGTCGTCGAACGTCCAGCCCTCGTAGCTGAACGCCTCCAACTCGGCGCGGGCCCCAGCCTCGTGGGCGATGTCGCCCCACTCGAAGATTTCGCGGGTGACCTCGGCGCCGATGCCGCGCGGGGCCTCGCCCTCGCGGATGGAGTGGACGACGTACCGCTTGACCTGCCGCTCGAACAGCTCCGGGTCGAAGGCCTCGATCTCGTCGCGGCCAGCGCGGACCTTCTCCGACCAGTAGCCGGGGTTGATCTCGCCGGGGAACGCGGTGTTGCGGAACAGGTCGAACATGTCCGGGGTCGCGTCGATGTCGAAGTGGAACGTCCAGCCCGACTTGACGACGAGGTTGTACGGCCACGTGATCAGCTCGAAGGCGTACTGGCGGTTCGGCCGCTCGAACCGCAGGTGCCGGTACAGCCCGTCGTCGTGCAGGACGGTCATCTGGTGCTGGGCAGTGTCGCGGGCGAAACGGGCCGCGATCTCCGGGTAGTCGTCAGCCACGGTCGTTCTCCTCGTCGGCGTCGATGCGGTCCTGGCAGTTGGGGCACAGGCCGGTGATGCGCCACTCCGCCTCGTACCGCGCGGCCTCGGCCTCGTCCCAGAAGACCCGGGCCGCACCGTCCTCGATCAGGGGCTGACCGCAGCCGATCGGCGACCGAAGGCAACGACCCTCGCGTACTGCGGTGGCGGGCAGATCACCGCCGGACAGGTCAGCCAGGAACTGGTTCAGCGTGCTGCCAGCCGCGTCCGGGGCCTTGTGCTCAACGCCCGGAAGCGGCAAACACGTGTCGAGATCCGCGTCCAGCAGGTGCCGCTGCTCGGCCAGCCGACCATCCGTCAACGGAATCCGCTGCTGCAGCCGGTCCAGTTCGATGGCCAGGAGCTTTCGGGCCTGCTCATCCAGGGCGGCGATATCGCGGGCAGGCGGGGTCGGGGTCGCAGTCGCCATCACGCACCCGCCTTCGCGGTACGAGCCTCGGCCTGCGCCTTGTCCAGCAGCGCGGTCAGCTCGGTGATCCGGGCTCGCAGGCGGTCGATCTCGCCCAGCAACTCGGGCACGTCGTCGTGAGTCTCGGCAATCCAGAGGGCCAGGTTCCCTGCCCAGTCCGGCAGCGTCGCCAGGACCTTCCCCTGCAGCGTCACCTGCCAGACGTCGCCCTCAGCGGTGACCGCCTCGCGGATCAGCCATGGCTCGGTCAGCCAGTCACCCGGCTGCTGCTGACGAATGATCTGCTCGCGCTTGGGCGTGAGCTGTCGAGTGGTTGATGCGGCTGATGATTCAATGGCGTTCATGACGCCTGCCCTTCTGTGGTTGGGGTTGTGCGTCGTAGGGCCCGGTTGCCGGTGTGTGAGAGCCCGGCGGCTGGGCCCGTAGGCCGCTTAGGCGGCGATGGCGGCGCGCTTGCGGGAGAACTGGTTCGGCTGAACTTCACCGTTCTCCAGAACCCAGCGGATGTGCGCGGCAGTGAGGCGGGGGCTGCGGCCGACGTAGGTGAAGGGGATACGCCGAGCCTGGATGGCCTCAGTCACCCAGTTTTCGGTCTTGCCGAGGAGCCCAGCGGCCTCGGCCGGCGTGTACGCCCTGAGGTCGTCGGCCGGCTGGTTGAGGCTGCCGACCTTCTCCACGGCGTTTACGAGTCGCTCCAGGAGCGTCAGGTCGATGACGACGCTGGCCCCGGAGGGGCGGCTAGCCAGCTCGTTCGTGGTCACAAGGTCTCTCCCTGGTGATGGCTGCGACCGGAATACCCAGTCGCAGCGCGATGGCGTCGATCGTGTGTGCCGCTGCTCCTCGCTGCTCGGTCTCGATTCGCGAGAGGAAGCTGGGGTCGATCCCGATTAGGTGCGCGAGCTGGTTCAACCCCAGGCCGCGGACCTCACGGAAGGCCCTTATTGCGGCTCCGTTCGGTGTCACGCGACATAAACTAACCCCGCTGATGGGTGTTCGCAAGGTGTTGAGTGGGCTTCGGGCGGCTTTTTTGGGTGTTGAGCACCCAACGAGGGGCGTCACCGGGTGCCCGATGGAGCGCACGTGCGGGCCTGTCGGTGGCACCGCGTGCGCCCCCGAAATACATGAAGAGGCAACAAAAATGCGCCTACTGCACCGATTAATACTGGTCGTTTACGTGTACCCCTAGGTGCCTGTTGCCTAGCCGTGAGGCATGATGAACCCATGGGTAGGGACTGGAAGCGGCTCGCAGAAGCCATCAAGGACGCGCGGCAGGCGCTGCGCCTCACACAGGTCGACCTCGCCTCTGCGGCTGGGGTCAGTGAATCCACCATCCAAAACCTCGAGGCTGGCGAGTCCCGATCCCGGATCCCGACGAGCCTTCCGAGGGTTGAACGCGCACTGAACTGGAGAGAGGGATCGGCTCAGGCGGTACTCGAGGGCGGCGAACCAACCCCGTCACACGACGACGACACCGATCGAGCCGGCACCGTGACGGAGCTCCCCCTGCGGATCGTTCAGGAGCTTGCCGACGGCCCCCTGCTGGACACCACGGTCCTCGACCTGACGCCACTCGGTTCTGACGCGCGGATGATCGTGGTTGTGAAGGGGAAGCCCGACGCGTCGCCGGAGCAGATCCGCAAGGACTTGCTCGCCTGGGCTGCCGCCCAGCGGCACTTGGAGAACCTTGGCGGAAGCGAAGATCAGTCACCTTCGGCGAGTGAAGCGTAACTAAACGCTCATGGATCCTTGCGAACCCCTCCACCTTTGACCTGTTCATGTGATTCCATGTTCAACCTACCGAGGGGGCCACGCTCGGACAGGTTTGGGGGCCAGATGCGGGTCCAGATTGAGCGCGTGCCCAGCATGCCGCACAACACTGTGATCTTCGTCGACGATCAGGTCGACTGCTACACGATCTACATTCTTGAGCAGCTCATCGAGGAAGAATCCGCCGAGCTCATCTCGGCGGCCCTCACCGCGCTCGTAGCCAACCGGCGTCGGCGCAGCGCACATCAAGTCCGTACCCACACTGGTTGACTGTCAGAACATGGTCCCCGCCCGGCCGTTCCCCCCAAGACGGTCGGCGGGACAGACCCCAGTGAGGTGACTGATGGCATACGGCGAGAAGCGCGGCTGGGACAAGAAGGCCCGCAAATGGCGCTACCGCGGACGGTACAAACTCCCCAACGGCACCTGGGGATCGGTCTCCAAGGATGACAACGGGCAGCCGTTCTATACCGAACGCTCGGCTCGCGAGTACGCACACGGCCTGGAGACCGACGTCCGCCGCAAGCAGTTCATCAATCCGCGCGATGGCCGCGTCACAGTAGCCGACTGGGCTGCAGGGTGGATCGAGTCGATCGATGTCGGGCCGCTCAGCGACATGGAGTACCGACGCCGACTCAAATGCCAGATCCTCCCCCAGTGGGGCTCTGTACCCGTCGGCGATGTCTCCCCTGTCGTAGTCGCCACGTGGGAGAAGGCGCTCCGGGGGCGGATTAGCAAGAACTACGCTGACGGCGTAGTGGGCGTCTTCCGCACCATGATGGACGACGCCGTGAGTGAGGGGTTGCGGAGAGATAACCCCGTCGCTGCGCGGAAGTCCGGCCGCCGTGGACGGTTCCAGTCACAGCGGCCAGAGAAGAAGATCATTGCGACGCCTCGGCAGGCTCTCCTGGTCGCCAGGAACGCCCTGGAGATGCGCGGCCTCAACGAGTACGCCATCGTCCTCACATCCGCCTACACAGGGCTGCGCATCGGCGAGTTGGCGGCCGTGCACCGCGATCAGCTCACCCTCAATGACAAGGAGCGAGGGCCTCGCATCCACGCCCTCCAACAAAGCCAGTATGTCGGAGGGGCGTTCACAGAGATCCAGCCGAAGTACGACTCCGGGCGCGGCTTGATCATCCCTCAGTTTCTGGCCGAGTTGCTGCAAGAGCTGGTGGACTCCCGCCCGTCCGAGTGGGTCTTCACTGCCCCTAAGGGCGGCCGGATGATCCGTGGCGGCGACTGGTACGCCGAGACCTGGCATCCCATCGTGAGCGGCCGGGCGCCGCGGGGAGTCGTGCGAGGAGCCAGGGCGCGCGCCGGCATCCGACCGGTCCTGGGTGTCGAGGGCATGGTGCCGCACGGGCTCCGGCACAGCCACAAGGTCTGGCTGGACGAAGGCGGCCATCCCCGTGTCGCTGTTGAAGCTCGTATGGGGCATGTACTGCAGGGTGTAGAGGGTGTTTACTCGCATGTGACGCTGCCCATGGAGCTGAGGATCGCCGATCAACTGCAGGGACTGTGGGAGGACTCTCTCCGCCCGGTCCTGGATCGCCGCGAGTACGGGCCGTTCCCCGAGTTCACGCCTCCCCGCCGCAAACGATCTCCCAAATATCTCCCACAAGCCGTTTGAGGCTCTCCGAACGCGATCGATGCCCCCGCCTTCCAGTGAGGTCGGGGGCATCCTTTCCAGAGCCATCTACGCGTGTCCTACTGGGACTTTAAGTCAGCGAATCGGCATCCCGGACAGCGTCCGGGCGATCACCAGCCGCTGGATCTCGCTCGTGCCCTCAAAAATCGTGTAGATGGCGGCGTCACGGTGCATCCGCTCCACCGGGTATTCGCGGGTGAAGCCGTTGCCGCCGAGGATCTGTACGGCCTGTGCGGTGACCTTCTTCGCGACCTCGCTGGCGAAGAGCTTGGACATGGAGCCCTCCGCGGAGGTGAAGGGCTTGCCGGTCACGGCCATCCAGGAGGCGCGCCAGACCAGCAGCCGGGCCGCGTCGATCTGGGTACGCATATCGGCGAGCTGGAAGGCCACGCCCTGGTTGTCGATGATCGGTCGGCCGAACTGGGAGCGGGTCGTGGCGTACTCCAGGGCCTCCTCGTAGGCCGCGCGGGCGGTACCGACCGCCATCGCGCCGACGGCCGGGCGGGACGCCTCGAAGGTGGCCATCGCGGCGTTCTTGACCCTCTCAGTGCCGGCCTTCGCGCGCTCGCGGGCGCGGGCGAGGCGCTCGTCGAGCTTCTCCTTGCCGCCGAGGAGGCAGTGGCCGGGGACGCGGACGTTCTCCAGGACGACCTCGGCGGTGTGCGAGGCGCGGATGCCGTGCTTCTTGAACTTCTGGCCCTGGGAGAGACCGGGGGTGTTCGGGGGGACGAGGAACGAGGCGTGCCCCTTGGAGCCCAGCTCGGGGTCGACGACCGCGACGACGACGTGGATATTGGCGATGCCACCGTTGGTGGCCCAGGTCTTGGTGCCGTTGAGCACCCACTCGTCCTTGGCCTCGTCGTAGACCGCGCGGGTACGCATCGCGGCGACGTCCGAGCCGGCGTCCGGTTCCGACGAGCAGAAGGCGGCGACCTTGACGTCGTTCACGTCGCCGTACATCTGCGGGACCCAGGTGCCGATCTGCTCCTCGGTGCCGTTCGCGAGCACACCGACGGCCGCGAGTCCGGTGCCCACGATCGACAGACCGATGCCGGCGTCACCCCAGAACAGCTCCTCCATGGTCATGGGGATGCCGAGGCCCGTGGGGTCGAAGAACTGCTGGGCGTAGAAGTCCAGCGAGTACAGCCCGATCTTGGCGGCTTCCTGGATGACGGGCCAGGGCGTCTCCTCGCGCTCGTCCCACTCGGCGGCAGCGGGGCGCATGACGTCCGCAGCGAAGCCGTGAATCCAGTCACGGACTTCCTTCTGCTCGTCGTTGAGCTCCATGGTGAACTCGGCCATGTCCCCTCCAGTGCTGCAGGCCGTACGATGTTACTAGCGGTAACCCGAAGTGTGTTACTCGCCAGTAAGGGATGTCAACTCCCCTGGGGACGAATTCGCCGCGGAGAACGGGTGTTACGTTGCGCCAGCGCCACGGATTCACAAGGGTGGGGAGCACGACCATGGAACGCACCAAGCGCAGCGGCCGGCAGCAGTCGGCGACCGAGCGCAGGCGGCGGGAGCTGCTGGAGGCCGCCGAGCGCATTGTGCTGCGCGACGGCCCGGACGCCTCGATGAACGCCATCGCCGCCGAGGCCGGTATCACCAAGCCGATCCTCTACCGGCACTTCGGGGACAAGGGCGGGCTGTACCGCGCGCTCGCCCTGCGGCACACGGATGCCCTGCTGGCCAATCTGGCGACCGCGCTGGACGCACCCGTCCTGCGCCGGGACCGGGTCGAGGCCACCCTCGACGCCTACCTGCTCGCGATCGAGAGCCAGCCGCAGGTGTACCGCTTTCTGATGCACCCGTCCGACGAGGACACCGGGCCCGAGACCGGCTTCGACGTGGGACGGCACTCCGCGCCGCTGCTGCGCCGGCTCGGCGAGGAGCTGGCCAAGGTGATCAGCGACCGACTGGACCTGGGGCCCGGCGGCGAGCTGACGGCACGCGTCTGGGGGCACGGCATCGTCGGCATGATGCACGGAGCCGGCGACTGGTGGCTGCGCGAACGCCCGTGCTCCCGCGAGCAGTTGGTCAAGCAGCTGGCCGATCTGCTCTGGGGGCAGCTGGCCACGGTCGCGGACCGCGAGGACGGTCCCGGCTTCTGAGCACCGGCCCGTCCGGGGGCGGACCGGCGGTCGCTCAGCGGCCGGGCGCCCCCGCCGCCGCGGCCCACGGGGCCCTGGCCGCCGCCCGCAGCGCCCGGCGGCGGCGCAGCCCGGTGAGGTGGTCGACGTAGAGGCCGCCGTCGAGGTGGTCGCACTCGTGCTGCAGACAGCGGGCGAAGAAGCCGGTGCCGGTCACCGTCCTGGGCTCGCCCGTGACGCTGGCCCCGGTCACGACGGCGTGGTCGTGGCGCGGGGTGCCGGCCTCGATGCCGGGGAGCGACAGACAGCCCTCGGGACCGCGGAGGACCGGACCGTCGGCCTCGACGAGCCGGGGGTTGACGAGATGGCCGAGGTGACGGCGGTCCTCGTCGTCGGGACAGTCGTATACGAACACCCGCAGCGGAACGCCGATCTGGTTGGCGGCCAGGCCCACGCCCTGCGCGGCGTACATCGTCGCGAACATGTCCTCGACCAGCCGTTCCAGCGCACCGTCGAATGCGGTGACCTCCTGGCAGGGCTCGGTCAGGGCCGGGTCGCCGAGCAGGCGCAGGGGGTGGACACGTCCGGAACTGCCCTGGATGGTGCGGGAACGCATGGGGGCAAGGGTACGGCCCGGCCCGCTCCCGGTTGTCGCCGCATGGGTGGCGGGTTTCGGGCCCGCCGCCGTATCTCGATAGGCTGATCCCCGACCGAAGCCCCGGCCGGTCATCGGCTGCGGAGGAGGCGTTCCACCGGCAGCCGTACGGCAGGCGGGCGCCGGATGCAAGGAGGATCAAGGACGATGGCAGGCAACACGGAGCCGCTGTCGCCGCGGGCCAAGCTGGCCGTGACGGCAGGCAAGGCCGCGGCGGCGGTGTCGCGCGCGGCGGGCCGCGGCAGCGGATCGGTGATCGGTGGCCGGGTGGCGCTCAAGCTCGACCCCGACCTGCTGGCGCGGCTGGCCCGGCACTTGGACGTCATCCTGGTGTCGGCGACGAACGGCAAGACGACCACGACGCGGCTGATCGCGGAGGCTTTGCGGGCCAGCGGCCCGGTGGTCTCCAATGCGCTCGGCGCCAACATGCCGGCCGGTATCACCTCGGCACTGGCCGGCGGCTCGGACGCCAAGTACGGCGTCATCGAGGTGGACGAGAAGTACCTCGCCGGTGTGGCACGCGATACGACGCCGAAGGCCATAGCGCTGCTGAACCTCTCGCGCGACCAGCTCGACCGCGCCGCGGAGACCCGGATGCTGGCCGAGCACTGGCGCGAGGGCCTGGCCGGCTCCAAGGCGCTGATCATCGCCAACGCGGACGACCCGCTGATCGTGTGGGCGGCCTCGTCGTCCGCGAATGTGGTGTGGGTCGCGGCCGGGCAGGAATGGAAGGACGACGCCTGGTCCTGCCCCTCGTGCGGTGGCGTGATGCAGCGGCCGGGCGAGGACTGGTTCTGCGCCGAGTGCGGCTTCCGCCGTCCCACGCCCAGCTGGGCGCTCTCCGGCGATCATGTCCTCGATCCGCACGGCAGCGCCTGGCCGATCAAGCTCCAGCTGCCGGGGCGCGCCAACCGCGCGAACGCCACCACCTCCGCCGCGGTCGCCGCCGCGTTCGGGGTGCCGCCGCAGGTGGCCCTGGAGCGGATGTTCTCGGTGCAGGCCGTGGCCGGCCGCTACGACGTGATCACGTTCATGGAGCGGGAGCTGCGGCTGCTGCTGGCGAAGAACCCGGCCGGCTGGCTGGAGACGTTCTCGCTGATCGACCCGCCGCCGACCCCGGTGATCATGTCGGTGAACGCGCGCGGCGCGGACGGCACGGACACCTCCTGGCTGTGGGACGTCGACTACACCCGGCTGGCCGGGCACCCGATCTTCGTGCTGGGCGACCGCAAGCTGGACCTCGCGGTGCGCCTGGAGGTCGCGGGACTCGACTTCCAGGTGTGCGAGAGCCTCGACGAGGCGGTGCGGACGGCGCCGCCCGGACGGATCGAGGTCATCGCCAACTACACGGCCTTCCAGGACCTGCGCCGCCGCGTGGGCAACTGAGTACGGTCCACCGACGTAAAGGACGAGCGAGCATGAGTGACAACAGCCTGCGCCTGGTGTGGATCTACCCGGACCTGCTGAGCACGTACGGCGACCAGGGCAACGCCCTGGTGGTGGAGCGGCGGGCGCGCCAGCGCGGTCTGGACGTACAGCGCCTGGACGTGCGCTCCGACCAGCAGATCCCCACCTCCGGCGACATCTATCTGATCGGCGGCGGTGAGGACCGGCCGCAGCGGCTGGCCTCGGAGCGGCTGATCCGTGACGGCGGACTGAACCGCGCGGTCTCCAACGGCGCGATCGTCTTCTCGGTCTGCGCCGGCTACCAGATCCTGGGCCACGAGTTCATCAATGACCTCGGGGAGCGGCAGCAGGGCGTGGGTCTGCTGGACGTGGTGAGCACCCGCGGCGAGGCGGAGCGCTGCGTCGGCGACGTACTCGCGGACATCGACCCGCAGTTGGGGCTGCCACCGCTGACCGGCTTCGAGAACCACCAGGGCGTCACGCATCTGGGCAAGACGGCCCGGCCGTTCGCCAAGGTGCGGTTCGGCAAGGGCAACGGCGTCGGCGACGGCTACGAGGGCGCGTACAACGACACCGTCTTCGGCACGTACATGCACGGTCCGGTGATGGCCCGCAATCCGCACATCGCCGACCTGCTGATCAAGCTGGCGCTGGACGTCAATGCGCTGCCTCCGGTGGAGGACCGCTGGTACGAGGCGCTGCGCCAGGAGCGGATCGCGGCGGCGACCCAGCCCGCCTGATACCGGGTGACGGCACGTTCGGGCGAGACAGCCGCATGTGACATTTGCCGGAATTGACCCCTTTTCGAACGCCCGCAGTCCCGCACTGCGGGCGTTCGTGTGCCCGGCGGCCCCGCGCTTGTAGGGTGAGCGGGATCCAACCGGACGACGGGGTCCGGGCCTCCGGTTGAGTTGCAAGGGTTTTCAAGCAATGCGTATTGGTGTCCTCACCTCCGGCGGCGACTGCCCCGGCCTGAACGCCGTCATCCGGTCCGTCGTCCACCGCGCCACCGCTGATCACGGCGATGAGGTGATCGGCTTCCGCGATGGCTGGAAGGGCTTGCTGGAGTGCGATTACCGCAAGCTGGACCTCGATGCCGTCGGCGGCATCCTGGCGCGCGGCGGCACCATCCTCGGGTCCTCCCGGGTCCAGCCCGCCCATCTGCGCGACGGCGTGGAGCGCGCCCGCGGCCACGTCGCCGAACTGGGCCTGGACGCGATCATCCCGATCGGCGGCGAGGGCACGCTGAAGGCGGCGCGGCTGCTGTCGGACGCCGGGCTGCCGATCGTCGGCGTACCGAAGACGATCGACAACGACATCGCGGTCACGGACGTGACGTTCGGCTTCGACACCGCGGTGGGTGTCGCCACCGAGGCGCTGGACCGGCTCAAGACCACCGCGGAGTCCCATCAGCGGGTGATGATCGTCGAGGTGATGGGCCGGCACACCGGCTGGATCGCGCTGCATTCGGGGATGGCGGCCGGTGCGCACGCCATCGTGGTGCCGGAGCGGCCCTTCGACATCGACGAGCTCACCGCGCGGGTGGCCGAGCGGTTCGAGGCCGGCAAGAAGTTCGCGATCGTGGTGGTCGCCGAGGGCGCCAAGCCGCGCGAGGGCACGATGTCCTTCGACATCGGCGGCAAGGACATGTACGGCCACGAGCGCTTCGCCGGCGTCGCCCGACAGCTCTCCGTGGAGCTGGAGGACCGCCTCGGCAAGGAGGCCCGCCCGGTCATCCTCGGCCATGTACAGCGCGGCGGTACGCCCACCGCGTACGACCGGGTGCTCGCCACCCGCTTCGGCTGGCACGCCGTCGAGGCCGCGCACCGCGGCGACTTCGGGATGATGACGGCGCTGCGCGGCACGGACATCACGCTGGTGCCGCTGGCCGAGGCCGTCGAGACGCTCAAGACGGTGCCCGTGGAGCGCTATGACGAGGCCGAGTGCGTGCTGTGAGCACCGCACCGGACCGGACCTAGTCACCGCACCGGACCTGGTCCCGGTGCGCACCGACCCGTTGTACGAACCGCCCCCGGCCGCTGTTCCGGCCGGGGGCGGTTCTAGTCTTGTGGGCCGGAGTATCGGTACGAATCAGGAGCGAGCGGATGGATCACAGCGGGCACGGCATGGACGGCATGAACATGGATCTGCCGCCGTTCACGCTGGGGCGGGGCCTGGAGTTCGGTGGTGATCCGTTCTTTCTCGTCGGCTGCCTGCTGGGACTGGCCCTCTACGGCTGGGCGGTGCTCCGGCTGCGGCGGCGGGGTGATGCCTGGCCGGTGGGCCGGATCGTCGCCTGGACGCTGGGCGTCGTGACCGTGGCGCTGGTGATGTGCACCAAGCTGAACGACTACGGCATGGCGATGTTCAGCGTGCACATGGTCCAGCACATGGTCGTCAGCATGCTCTCGCCGATCCTGCTGCTGCTCGGGGCGCCGGTGACGCTCGCGCTGCGGGCGCTGCCGGCCGCCGGGCGCGGCCGCAAGGGCCCGCGCGAGCTGCTGGTGGCGCTGCTGCACAGCCGCTACATGCGGATCATCACGCACCCCGCGTTCACCATCCCGCTCTTCATCGCGAGCCTCTACGCGCTCTACTTCTCCCCGCTGTTCGACTTCCTGATGGAGTCGCGGGCCGGGCACATCGGGATGATGGTGCACTTCCTCGCGGTCGGCCTGGTGTTCTTCTGGCCGATCATGGGAGTCGACCCGGGCCCGCACCGGCCGGGCTACGTCATGCGGATGCTGGAGCTGTTCGCGGGCATGCCGTTCCACGCGTTCTTCGGCATCGCGCTGATGATGGCCTCGGAGCCGATGGTCGACACCTTCGTGCACCCGCCGGCCTCGCTCGGGATCGAGGCGCTGGCGGACCAGACGGCCGCCGGCGGCATCGCCTGGGCCTTCAGCGAGATCCCGTCCGTCGTGGTGCTGATCGCCCTGGTCTACCAGTGGTACAAGTCCGAGGCGCGGCAGTCGCAGCGCGCGGACCGGGCCGCCGACCGCAACGGCGACAAGGATCTGGCCGACTACAACGCCTATCTCGCCTCGCTGCACGCACGGGGGCGATAACGGCAGGTCGGCGCGTAGCGCCGTCTTCTGGGGGTGGAGGTCGGGCGACGGGCGGGCGGGTCGCCACTCTGGCGGTACGGGCCGCGGCCGGGGACGATGGTCCCATGGCCGCGGCCCGTGGCATTGGCGCCCGGACCGCCCTGAGGAGGTTGCGGGTATGCCCGGATCTGCTAAGACGATGGCCGTGTGCACGGTGACCGGACTGGTGGTGGCGACCGCCTACACCGTGGCGTTGGGCGCCAATGGCTGGCTCTGGTTCTCCTGGGTGGTGCTGGCGTTGGTGACGATCGGAGTGGTGGCCGCGCGACCGGTCTGAGCGCCCCGCCCGAAGCGGCGTACGGCGCGGCCCACGGCGCGCGCGGGCCCGGTTCAGAAGCGGAAGACGGGCCCGGTGGCGGAGTCCATGGTGCACGCGTTGGGGAACTCCTTGCGCCAGTTCACCGGGCTGCCGCGCCAGGTGCCGGTCGCGGTGACGGTGACCGGGTCGTACTCGCGGGTGCAGGAGTGCGGCTCACCGGGCAGTGCGTCCAGGTCTCCGCGCGCCCAGGTCAGTGCGTTGCAGGCGGCGAGCGCATGCGGATGCCGGCGGTAGGTGTCGGGGCAGCTCAGCCGTACCCCGCGGACCCAGGTGTTGCCGGATCCGGACACGGTGAGCTGCAGGCCCTGGTCCACGGGTGGCTCATCTGCGCCGGCCGGGCCGACGCCGAGCGTGCCGAGCAGGGCCGCCGAGAGGGCGGCGAGCACGGCGGTACGGGCGGATCCACGGCTCACGGGCATCGAGGTCTCCTGGCAACGTCGGTGGGATCGGATGCGGGAGCCCGACAGGGACGCGCGGCGCCCAGCGGCCCCAGGCCACCTCGCCGGGCGCCGGTGGACAAGCGGCCACGCCGTGAGGTCGCCCGGACGGTCCTTCGATCCACGCCCTGACGACAGGGTGGCCGGCAACGGAGGAGGCGGCTCCGCTGCCGGCCACCGGACCGGGACTACCCCACACGCTCGATCCGGGCGCGCCGGATCAGGTTCTTCCCCTCCTCACGTACCTGCTCGAACGCCGCGTTGTTCAGCAGCGCACAACTGCCCGAGGTGGACGTCACGGAGACGGTCGTCGACTTGTTGTTGTCCAGGTTCGTCACCTTCAGCTTGGTCCCGGTGGGGAACTGGTCGCTGGACGCCGCCGGAGCGCCGCCCTCGCCGGAGAGGGTCACCGTCGAGCCCGGGCAGACCACATCGCCGTCGGCCGACGAACCGCCCGCGGCCGGCGGGGCCCCGGAGGCCGCGGAGTCGCCCGATCCGGACTGATCCGCCGATCCGGACGGATCCGCCGAGCCGGGCGGGGCTTCGCCGGCGGGTGGCTGCTTCGCCGGCGGCGCGCCCGCGGCCTCACCCCCGCCCCCCTCCGCGGAGCAGCCGGCGGCATTCTGTTTGACCTGGATCTCCTTGATCACGGCTTGCCGGTTGGCGATGCGGGCCGCCGACTGGGCGTCCGGGTGGGCCTGCTGGTCGGCGATGAACTTCTGGTTGTTGCTCAGCGCCGTGGCCAGCCCGTCGCAGGCCACCGAGGCCTGGCTGGTGCCCGTGGTGGCGATGGCGATGCCGCCGACCAGCGCCGCGGCACTGACGCAGACAATGATCTTCTGACGCCGGCCGACTGTTCTCTTTCGAGACATCTGAACTCCTGTCCTCGGCCTGGAACCGTGGGTTCAGGCGCGGTTGCCGGACAGTACGACGCGCCAACCGTGCCTCGTTCAGGACGGGTTGAAAGTTGTACGCGGATGCCAAAGGGGATTCCCGAAGGGCGGGTGTCTCTGCGAGAGTGCGGGGGTTCGGGTGCCACGGGCCCTGGTCGAGGAACGAGGCGGCCCGGCGCGGCTGTTGACCGCTCCGGTAGGGGAAGTCGGTGTCGTCCGCCCCCTCGGCCGTACGGTCCGGCGCAGCGCCTCGCGCACCTGTTCCGGGTGGCCGTGGGTGAGCCGCCGGCGCGGGTTTTCGGACAGCCGCAGCACACCGGCGAACCTCGCGAGCGGGGTGCGCGTGCGCCTGACGAGCGGGGCCGCCCGTCCTCCGGACACCGGGCGGGGACAGCATCGATCCGGCCGAAGGTGGTTACCGGCAGCGGTATGTGTCCATAAACTCACTGGCCGTCCCTGGGCCCCTCGTGACCTGGAACGGCATCACCGCATGGCCACCCGACGCAAGAGGGAGCTGTTCCGTGCTCTATCAGGTGCTGAAGTACCTCCTCCTCGGACCGCTGCTGCGGCTGGTGTTCCGGCCACGGGTCGAGGGGCTGGAGCACATCCCGGAAGAGGGCGCGGCGATCATCGCGGGCAATCACCTCTCGTTCGCCGATCACTTCGTGATGCCGGCGATCGTGCCGCGCCGGGTGACCTTTCTGGCCAAGGCGGAGTACTTCACCGGGCCCGGCCTCAAGGGCCGGCTGACCGCGGCGTTCTTCCGCGGCGTCGGGCAGATCCCGGTGGACCGTTCCGGCGGCCGCGCCTCGCGGGCGGCGCTCTCCTCCGGCCTCTCCGTCCTCCGCAAGGGCCACCTCCTGGGGATCTACCCGGAGGGCACCCGCTCGCACGACGGCCGGCTCTACAAGGGGCGTACCGGAGTCGCCTCGATGGCCATCACCGCGGGCGTACCGGTGGTGCCCTGCGCGATGATCGGCACCTTCGAGGCACAGCCGACGGGCCGTCGGCTGCCGCGCGCGATGCGGATCACCATCCGTTTCGGCGCACCGCTGGACTTCTCGCGGTACGCGGGCATGGAGGACGAACGCTTCATCCTGCGCGCCGTCACCGACGAGATCATGTACGAGATCCTCGCGCTGTCCGGGCAGGAGTACGTCGACAGGTACGCGGGCGAAGCCAAGGCGGAGGCACAGGCGCAGGCGCGCGCACAGGGGCGGAGGGGACAGGCGAAGGGCACCGGGGCGGGGAAGGGGAAAGGC
>NZ_SDIG01000089.1:0-26214 GCF_004122755.1 Streptomyces sp. TM32 | reverse complement strand
CGGGGGGAGTGGCGTACGAGGGGGCGGCGCGGCCGGTGCGGCGGTCGAGGCGGCGCACGATGCGGCGGTCCGCGTCCCGTTCGGCCCGCCGGTCGGGGAGACGTCCCGTCTGGCGGCCTGCCTGACGGTCCGTCCGGCGCTCCGTGCGACGGTCGGCGCGTACCAGGGCGCGGGCCGCGGACAGTGCGCCTCTGGTGCTGCGGGGGGCGCTGATGCGCTGCACCCGTTGTCCGTTGTGGACGCTCAGGCCGGGCGCGAACGGACGCGGCGTCAGCTCGCCGAGGCCCGGCGTGCGGCGCAGCTCGGCGGCGGAGACGGCCAGTGGTCGGCCGCAGTGGTCGAGCCGGAAACCGTCGAGACGATCGGTGACGGACCGGCCGCCGATCTCCGGCGAGGCCTCCAGGACGGCGACCGACACCCCGGCGCCGGTCAGATGGCGGGCGGCGGCGAGTCCGGCCGGGCCGGCTCCCACAATGACGACGTCCACGGCCGATGCGGTGCGCAGCACGTGCCCCTCCCGAGGTCGTTCTCAATGGCGGCACCGTTGTCATGCCCACTGTCCCCGCAGGGGATGCCAGAGGTGCCTGAGAGGACGGTAGGAACCGGGCGGTCCGTGCGACAGGGGGCGGCTGGAGGGCAGGGCAGCAGCCTTGGCCGAAGAGTGCCTTGTGGGACGGCGGTGAGGGGGGACGGACGGTGACGCGGTCAGGACGGCGGCGTGGGCCCCGCCCCGACGCCTATGCCGCCCGGATCGCGTCGATGATCCGCGGGTGGCGGAAGACGAACCCCGAGTCCAGCAGCCGCCGCGGGACGACCCGCTGACTGCCCAGCACATCGCCGGCGAACTCACCGAGGGCGGCCCGCAGCACCGGCGCAGGAACGGTGCACAGCGTCGGGCGGTTCAGGACATGCCCCATCACGGCGGTCGCCTCGCGGTTGGTGACCGGTTCCGGGGCCGTGAGGTTGACCGGCCCGGTCAGGTCGCCGGTGTCGAGGAGGTGGCGCAGCGCCGCGATGTGGTCGGCCAGGGAGATGAAGCTCCAGTACTGGCTGCCGTCCCCGAACCGGCCGCCGAGGCCGAGCCGGAAGACGGGGAACAGTCGGCCCCAGGCGCCGCCCGAGCGGGCCACGACCAGACCGGTGCGGGCGAAGACGGTGCGGATGCCCGCCTCCCGGGCCGGCTTCGCGGCGTCCTCCCACGCCACGCAGACCTCCGGCAGGAACCCGTGGCCGGCCGGTGCGCTCTCGTCCGTACGCCGGTCGCCGGTGTCGCCGTAGTAGCCGATCGCGCTGCCGGACACGAAGACCCGCGGCGGGGTGTCCATGGCGGCGAGCGCCGCGGCGAGGGTCCGGGTGCCCAGCACCCGGCTGTCGCGGATCTCCTGCTTGTAGGCGCGCGTCCAGCGGTGGTCGCCGACCCCGGCACCGGCCAGATGGACGACCGCCTCGCAGCCGGCCAGCCCCGCCGTGTCGACCTCCTGGCGCTTGGGGTCCCAGCGCACCTCGTCGGCCGCCCCGGGGGCACGCCGGACGAGCCGGACGACGTCGTGGCCGTCCGCGCGCAGGGACCGGGTGAGCGCCGTGCCGATGAGTCCGGTCGAGCCGGTGATCGCGATCCGCATGGGGCCATACTGCCGCAGTCACGGGCCGCCGGCGGCGTCCGGGGCCCGCCCCCGCCGCGTCGGCACGCGTACGCGCGGACGTCAGGCCCGGAAACGGTCCCAGAGGCCGGGGAAGCGCTCCGCCAGGGCCTGGTCGTCGTCGAAGTCGAGGTAGCTGCCGAGCGGTTCGCGGGGCGGCGCCGGCAGGGCCAGATCGGGCATCACCCCGCCGGTCATCTGCTCGTACGCCTCGTCGGCCGCGTAGCCCAGCTCCTCGGCGTCGCCGTCCACCGCCTCGTCGAAGTCGTCCAGCAGCTCGGTGAGCTGGTCCGGGTCGTGCAGCGCGCCCTCGAAGACCTCCCTGCCCTGGCCGATCAGCCAGCATCGGAAGTAGTCGAAGGCGTCGTCGCTGGCGCCGCCCAGCAGGATCGCGGCCGCGGCCCACAGGTCCCAGGAGTACGCCCGGTTGTAGCGCGCCTCGAAATGACGGGCGAAGTCCACGACGGCCTCCGGATCGCGCCCGAGCAGCCGCTCGACCAGCGCGTCGGCCTGCTCCTCGGGGTCGCCCTCGGCCGCCTCGCGGGAACCGTCGATCAGTTCCCAGAACTCCGTCTCGTCCATCACCGCTCCAGCATCGGCCCTGCCGGGCCCCGCCGCATGCGGAGTACCCCGGATGCGACGGGGTCGTTATCCGGATCGGTGACGCGGCGTCCGCCGCGGTGACGGGATGTTCGGATCGGCGACGGAGTGTTCGGGCCGGCGCCCGCTCCGCGCCGCCCGGTGCGTCCTCGGGTGACCGCCCCCAGAATCACTCGTTGGACGGCGTGCACCACCCACGACGGCATATCCGCCATTTTGCGAAGGGCTGTTCCAGGCCATGCCCATGGACGAACGTACCCGGGCCGATGTCGAACGGGCCGAGGCGGCCATCGTCGAGCACTATCCACGGCTCGTCCGCCTCGCCTACCTCGTCCTGCCCCCGTCGATGGGCCGCCACCGCCGGGTCCTGACCGCACACGCCCTGGTCCAGCGGGCACTGCCGCGGGCCCGGAGGCACCGGCCGGACGGCGGGCTCCCGGCCCAGCGCGGCCCGGCGGCCGAGACCGGCTACGACCTGGTGCGGCTGCGGACCCTGCGGCTGGCGCTGGCGTACGAGGGGCGGCCGGGCCGGGGGCTGCCGGTCATGCCGCAGGTGTGGGGGCTGCGGCTGTTCCCGCGGGCCGGCGGCGCCGAGGAACTCGCCCTGGACCAGGCGCTGTCCGCGGTCCCCGCGTCGGTCCGCGCCACGCTCGGGCTGTGGCATCTGGAGGGCCTGGACGAGGAGGTCGCGCGCAGCGTCCTCGAACAGGCCGGGGCGCCCGCACCGGACGCGGCGCAGCGGGCGGCCGAGCAGCTGGACCGGGAGACCGGGGCCGGCGCCGGGGCGATGCTGAACTCCGGGGAGTTCGACCCCTGCACGGTGCAGACCCGGCCGACGGATCTGCTGCGCCGCCGCCAGCGGTTGCGGGCGGTGGCCGCCCTGGTGGCCGTAGTGGCCTTCGGCGCGGCGGCGGCCGGGGTGTGGCAGGGCTTGCGGGACCGGCCGCCGCGCGGCGAGACCACCGCGGAGCAGGCGCTGGAACCGGCCCGGCTGGTGCGCACCCCCAACGACCAGTGGGCAGACACCTCCCGGGTGGACTTCACGGCCTGGCCCGTCCGCGGCCGGCAGGCCGGCGACCAGGAGTTGCTGGGGCGGGCCCTGCGGGTCTGGGCGGCGCCGCCCGCCGATGCCCGGATCACCGCGACCGCGGGCACCTCCACCAGGCCGCCGGACCATCCGCCGCAGCTGCTGTACGCGGGGCTGATCGACGCGGTGATGGTGGTGGTCTTCCACGACGGTGAGCGGCTGGTGCGCTACGCCGAGCCCGAAGACGCCACGCCCACCCTGCACTTCGCCCGGGTCGACGACGCGGATCTGACCACCGCCGCCGCGCTGGTGATCGGTCGCGGCAACGGCTGGATGCGCTATCTGCTGGCGCCCTGGATCTCCGAGGTCACCACCCGCGATCTGCTGACGCCGGCCGCCCCGCCGCACGCGCTGCACGTCGCACCGGACGGGGTCACCGACCGCATCCTGGCCCCGCCCATGCCGGGCAGCGGTTGCGGCCGCTGGCCGGTCGCCCGGTTCCGGCCCTCGTCCCGGGTCGTGGAGAACGCCGGCCACGCCGACGACGCGACCTTCCTCCTGGCCGACCTCAACGACCTCGTGCCCGTCCATCTCCGGTACGTGCCGCCGCCGTCGTCCGGCGGCACCCCGGCCGCCGGCTCGCACGAGGCCACCGGCGCCGCGGCGCTGCGGAGCTGGGCCCGTACCGCCTGTTCGCTCGGATCGCTGCGCGGCGCCGGCGTACGGTCCGTCACCGACTGGGCGTTCGCCGAGCAACGCCTCCCGGAGGGCGCCGGCCGGGCGACCTGGGTGTGCAGCCGCGCCGACACCTGGCGCGGGCCCGGGAGCGTGCGCATTCAGTTCCTGTCGCCCGCCGTGCGCCCGACGGACCCGGGGCGGATCGCCGGGCGGGCCGCGAACACCGCCGCCTGCAGCCCCTACGGGCCGCACGTGGTGGGTCAGGTCCGCTGGCGGGCGGCGTCCGGCCGGTGGTATCTGCTCGCGGCCGGCAGCCGGGAGGTCGGCGGCGTCGACGCCACCGGCGGCGTACGGGCCACCGGCAACGAGAGCACGCTGGCCGCGCCGGCCGGCCCGGCCGCCCCCGCAACGGTCACCGGACGGCTGCGGAACGGGGCGCCCGTGCCGGCGGTCGGCCCGTAAAGGGGGCGCTTGTCAGGGGCGGCCCTCCCCGGCGGGCGCCCACCGAGGAGGGCTCCCGCCAGGGAGAGCCGTCCGCCGGTGCCGTCGGGAATCCCGGCCGATTCCCGACAGGAGATGTCGGGTTTCGCTGTCAGGGTCGGTCGTCGTACGGATGCGGGACACCTGACAGCGAGGAGTGGCGTAGGTGACGAAGGAACTGGCGGGACGGGTGGCGCTGGTCGCCGGGGCGACCCGGGGTGCGGGCCGGGCGATGGCGGTCGAGCTGGGCCGGGCCGGGGCCCTGGTGTACGTCACGGGGCGGACGACTCGGGAGCGGGTCAGCGAGGTCGGACGGCCCACGGAGACCATCGAGGAGACCGCGGAGCTGGTCACCGCGGCGGGCGGCACCGGCATCGCCGTGCCCACCGACCATCTGGACCCGGAGCAGGTCAAGGCCCTGGTCGAGCGGATCGACCGCGCACACGGACGGCTGGACGTGCTGGTCAACAGCCTCTGGGGCGGCGACCGGCTGATCGAGTTCGACACCCGGCTGTGGGACCTCGATCTGGCGGGCGGCCTGCGGATGCTCCGCCTGGGCATCGACTCCCACCTCATCACCGGCCATTACGCGCTGCCGCTGCTGATCCGGCGGCCGGGCGGGCTGGTCGTCGAGATCACCGACGGCACCGCCGACTTCAACCGCCGCTACCGCGACAACCTCTGCTTCGACCTCACCAAGAACGCCCCGCACCGCATCGCCTTCGGTCTCGCCGCCGAGCTCAGGGAACACGGCGGCACAGCGGTCTCGCTCACCCCCGGCTTCCTCCGGTCCGAGGAGATGCTGGACCACTTCGGGGTGACGGAGGAGACCTGGCGCGACGCGGTGGCCCAGGAGCCGCACTTCGCCATCGCCGAATCGCCGGCCCTGATCGCCCGCGGCGTACGGGCGCTGGCGGCCGACCCGGACAGGGCGCGGTGGACCGGACAGTCCCTCTCCAGTGGCCAGTTGGCGAAGGAGTACGGCTTCACCGACACCGACGGCTCCCGGCCCGACTGCTTCGGCTACTTCGAGGACGTGGTCTTCGGCGGCGGGGACGGCAGCGCCGCGGACTACCGCTGAGCCCCGGGTCGCACCCCGCCGGTCAGCCGCTGATCCGTTCGGCCTCCGCCAATTCGGCGCGTGGTTTCTGGCACCGGTCGGAGTGTGCTTCCGAACCAATGTCCGTTCCTCTCCGTACTTGTTCCACCACCAAGGGCGACTCGGCGTGGCCTAGAGTCGGGAGCCGTTCAACTTGGCAGTCGGGTGGGGAAAGTAGTGAACGGTCTTTGAATCGAAATGAGTTGAACCCGGACGCCTCGCCGGAGGCGGCCTACGGGGCGCGCCTGCGCAGCCTGCGGGAGACGCGCGGCTGGACCCAAGAGGAGCTGGCCGGCCGCACGGGATATTCCAGCGTGCATGTCTCAGCCGTCGAAAACGGTCGGAAGCCTCCAACTCTCCGCTTCGCGCGTAGCACGGACGAGGCGTTCGGCACCGCGGGCACGGCAGACGCGTTCGAGCGGCAGTACCGCGAGATCAAGCACGGTGCGTTGCTGGAGGGGTTCCCGGAGTACCTCAAGTACGAGGGTCGGGCAGTGGAGATCCGGCTCTTCAACATCGGGATCATCCCTGGCCTGTTGCAGACGCCGGAGTACGCACGGGTGCTGGCCGATAGCGCTGTACGGCGGGGCGCCATCACACCCGAACATGCGCAGGAACGTGTTTCGTTCCTGTCGGAGCGACAGGCGGCGCTGGTGCGGCCCCGGCCGCCCATGATGTTTGTGGCCATGGATGAAAGCTGCATCCGTCGCCCCGTTGGGCGGTCCGCCGTCATGAAGGCCCAGTTGGCGCATCTGGTCGAGTTCGCCGAGTTGCCGAACACGCTGCTACAGGTGGTGCCGTACGAGATAGGCGAGCGCCGCCCTGTTGACCTGCCCGTCAACCTCTTGACCCTGCCGGACCGGTCCGTCATCTGCTACGCGGAGTCCCAAGCGCAAGGCAACCTGGACCGAGAGAGCACGTCTGTGGTGCCGATGCTGACGGCTTACCATCAGCTACAGGCAGAAGCTATGTGCCAGACGGCATCCGTGGCCATGATCGAGCAGGTACGAAAGGGCTTCCCGTGACGACCGATTCCCCTCGCTGGTTCAAGTCTTCCTACAGCAACAACGGCGGTGACTGCATAGAGGTCGCCGCCAACCTCGTCGCCGAGCGCGGCGTGGTCCCGGTCCGTGACTCCAAGACCCCGAGCGGTCCGGTTCTGAGCCTCCCCGCAGATGCGTTCTCGTCGTTCGTGGCCGGCGTCAAGACCGGAGAGTTCGGGACCGTCTGACGCCCGGCCTCCCCGAGGTCCCGCGGCGCCGAGGACCACCGCTGGGCCCCTCGTCGCACCCCGCCGGTCAGTCGTACACGGCGGCCATCCGGCGCGCGGCCGCCGCCATGCGCGCACGCAGCTCAACGGGCGCGAGTATCTCGCCCTCCGGGCCGAGCGACAGCAGTTGGGCGTAGGCGACCTCGGCGGACTCCACGGCCAGGGTGACCGTCAGCCGACCCTGCTCATCGGGGCCGCCCGCGGCCTGCGCCCGGGCTATCGCCTCGCGGGCCGCGGCGCGTTCGGTGACGTACGGCAGCTGGTGCACTCCGCGCGCGGAGAGCCGCAGCACCACCTCCTCGCGGAGGATCGACCGGGCGAACTGGGCCGCCCGCTCCGCCCAGAACGCCGGCAGGTCGAAGGACTCGTCCCGGCGGAACCGGCCGTCCGAAGCCCCGGTGGCCTCGGCGGCCGCGGTGGCCTCGGCGGGCCCGGTGGTTCCGACGCCCTCGTAGGCCGTCACAGCGGTGAACCGGTCGACCCGGTAGACGCGGTACTCCCCCTCGACCCGCGCCGCCAGATACCAGACCCCCGCTTTCAGTACGAGGCCGTACGGCTCCAACTCCCGTGCCACCTCGGTGTCCTTGCGGAGGTAGCGGGCGGTGATCCGGCGGTCGTCCCAGACCGCATCGGCGATCGCGGGGAGCAGCCCGGGGGTTTCGGGCTCCTGATACCAGGCGGGTGCGTCGAGGTGGAAGCGCTGGGCGGCGCCCGACGCGGCGTCCCGCAGCTCGGGCCGCAGCGCGGCGGAGACCTTCAGCCGCGCGGCGGACGCGGCGTCAGCCAGGCCCATCTCGCGGAGCGCCGTGGGCACTCCGGACAGGAACAGCGCTTCCGCCTCGCTGCGGCCGAGGCCGGTGAGGCGGGTGCGGTAGCCGCCTATGAGGCGGTAGCCGCCGGCCCGGCCGCGGTCCGCGTAGACCGGGACGCCGGCCTCGGAGAGGGAGAGGACGTCGCGGGCGACCGTACGCTCGGAGACCTCCAACTCGCGCGCCAGCTCGGCGGCCGTCATCGACGGCCGCGCCTGGAGCAGCAACACCATCTTGATCAGCCGGGCAGCACGCATGCCGTCATCATGCCGGGGACCACTGACAACTGCCGGGGTGGCGGTGGCCGGGCAGACCCGGCCGCCCCGCGCACCCACCGCCACGCCGGCAAAAAGGCTCCCCCGGCGAACTACGTTGA
This sequence comes from Streptomyces sp. TM32, assembly GCF_004122755.1. NCBI lineage: Bacteria > Bacillati > Actinomycetota > Actinomycetes > Kitasatosporales > Streptomycetaceae > Streptomyces > Streptomyces sp. TM32. Next base: position 18,235 of record NZ_SDIG01000089.1, on the reverse strand, counting down.
AGCGGGGACTGGATCGGTGAACGAAATCGGCTTGCCGATGGCGTGGGCATAGTCGATTTCTTTCGTGGTGCGGCGGTTCGTCGACCGCGGCCTGCTGGCCGACCTGAGCGCGAACCCGGGCGGGACGCTGCACCACCCCGATGCAGCTGACCGGACCTCGGGGCCGGCCGACCGGCTGTTCGCCTCCCGGGCTGCCCTGAGGCAGGCTTTCCTGGCCGGAGGAGGTGAACGCCCGGTGGACGGCCCGGCGGATGGGTCTGCGGGACGAATGCCTCGGTCGGGGCCCTGCCCGCCTCCACCGCGATCTGCGGCTTCCGGTCGGCGACATCGGTGCGCTGGACGCTGACCAGGACCGATACCGAGACGCTGGTGGGGAGCCGAGCTGGTCACCGTCTCCCCCGCAGGTCGCATACTCCGTACGCCAGGAGTCGCACCAACATCGCCCTAACGGGGGAAGCACCGGCATGACCTGACACGAGACTGTCGTTCTGTCCCGAAATCAACCGGAAGGAACGGCTACCGTGCGCATACGAAGCAGTGTGCCCGTGCTCGCGGTGGGGGCCTCGGCAGCGCTGGTCTCCCCCCTCGTCCTGGCGCAGGCCTCCGCGGCGGAACCGCTGAAAACATTCGAGAACCAGAAGCCCGCGTGGCACCGTTGTGCCACGTCGAAGTCCGCCGGGCAACAGTGCGCGACGATCCGGGTTCCGCTCGACTACGAGCGCCCCACCGGCAAGACCATCAAGCTGGCCATCTCCCGGATGAAGACCGGTGTCCCCGGCAAGCGGCACGGCGTGATGCTCGTCAACCCCGGTGGTCCGGGGTTGAAGGGCCTGGACCTGCCGGTCACGATGCAGGACAAGATGCCCAAGGAGATCAGCGAGCAGTACGACCTGATCGGGTTCGACCCCCGCGGCGTGGGCCAAAGCAGCCCGCTCACGTGCGGTCTGACGACCGCGGAGCAGAACTCCACACGTCCGTACAAGCCTGAGACGTTCAGCCGTGATGTGACCTGGGCCCGGACCGTCGCCGAGAAATGCCGCGCCAAGAACGGTGACAAGCTTCCGTACTTCACCACCCGCAACACTGCCCGCGACATGGATGTCATCCGCGCCGTACTGGGGGAAGGGAAGATCTCCTACCTGGGCTATTCGTACGGCACGTACCTGGGCGCGGTGTACGCGCAGATGTTTCCCGCGCGGACCGACCGCTTCGTGCTGGACAGTGCGGTTGACCCCACCCGGGTCTGGCGCGGCATGGGTCAGGGGTGGGCGGAGGGCACCGAGCCGGCGTTCACCCGCTGGACGCAGTGGACCGCCCAGCACCATGGCACCTACCAGCTCGGTGACACCCCGGCCGAGGTGAAAAAGACGTTCTGGGCCCTCATCGCCCGGGCCGACCGCAATCCGATCATGTACGAGGGCCGGAAGCGCAACGGGGACGACATCCGTGCCGACCTGCGCGCCACGTTCTTCAGCCCCAAGACCGCGGCCGAAACGGTCGCCGCCCTGAAGAAGTCCGCCGACAGCGAACCGGCCTCACGGGGCGCAGCAACTCCCGACGCGCAGGCGGGGAATGACAACTTCGACGCCTCCTCCTGGTCCGTGCTCTGCGGCGACGCCGCGGCCTGGCCACGCGACCCCGAGCAGTACCGGCGTGACGCCATCCGGGACAAGTCCAAGTACCCGATCTACGGCGACTTCGGCTCCAACATCACGCCGTGCGCGTTCTGGAACAAGCCGATCGAGCCGGTCACGACGGTGGACAACAGCGTTGGTCTGCTCACCGTCCAGAACCAATGGGACCCTCAGACTCCCCTGGCCGGCGGCCTGAGCATGCACCGCGCTCTGAAAGGCTCGCGGATGGTGTACGACGAGGGCGGCGAGGGCCACGGCGTCTACGTCATGCACCCGCGCCCCTGCTCCGACAATGCGGTCAACGCTTACCTGAGCACCGGAAGGCTTCCGGCGAAGGACGTCACCTGCAAGGCGCCCGGCAGCCCATGAGCCCAGCGGGGTTCCCGTGCGGAGGCCCCGGGCGCGGGATGGTGGTCTCCGCACGGGAGTTCGGGGTGCCCCGGAGGGCGGGCGGACCCGGTGCCGGGTCCGCCCATGGGTCACAGCCCGTAGCGCTTCCGGGCTTCCTTGACGGCCTCCGGCTTGACCTCGCCGCGGCGGGCGAGGGCGGCCAGCGCCTGGACGACCACCGACTGCGGGTCGACGCCGAAGTGCCGGCGGGCCGCCTCGCGGGTGTCGGACAGGCCGAAGCCGTCGGTGCCGATGGAGGTCCAGTCCTGCTCGACCCACGGCGCGATCTGGTCCGGAACGGCCCGCATCCAGTCGCTGACCGCGACGACCGGGCCGGGCGCACCGGCCAGCGCACGGGTGACGTACGGGACCCGGTCCTCGCCCTCCAGCCGGGCGGCATCGCACTCCAGGGCGTCGCGGCGCAGCTCCGTCCAGGACGGGGCCGACCAGACGTCCGCCGCGACACCCCAGTCGTCGGCCAGCAGCTGCTGTGCCTCCAGGGCCCAGTTGATGGCGGTGCCGGACGCCAGCAGCTGGAGCTGCGGGCTGTCGGCCTCGGGCCGGGTGCCCTCGTTGAAGCGGTACAGGCCCTTGAGGATGCCCTCTTCGACGCCCTCCGGCATGGCCGGCTGGACCTTGGTCTCGTTGTAGACCGTCAGGTAGTAGAAGACGTCCTCGGCCTCGGGGCCGTACATCCGGCGCAGGCCCTCCTTGACGATCACGGCCACCTCGTAGGCGAACGCCGGGTCGTAGGAGAGCGCCGCCGGGTTGGTGGAGGCGATGAGGTGCGAGTGGCCGTCGGCGTGCTGGAGGCCCTCGCCGGTCATCGTGGTGCGGCCGGCGGTGGCGCCGATGACGAAGCCGCGGCCCAACTGGTCGGCCAGCGCCCAGAACTGGTCGGCGGTGCGCTGCCAGCCGAACATCGAGTAGAAGATGTAGAAGGGGATCATCGGCTCGCCGTGCGTCGCGTAGGACGTCGCGGCGGCGGTGAAGTCGGCGAGCGAACCCGCCTCGGTGATGCCCTCGTTGAGGATCTGGCCGTCCTTGGCTTCCTTGTACCAGAGGAGCTGGTCGCGGTCGACCGGGTCGTACGTGGCGCCCCTGGGGGAGTAGAGGCCGGCGGTCGGGAAGAGGGACTCCATGCCGAAGGTGCGGGCCTCGTCGGGGACGATCGGCACCCAGCGCTTGCCGGTCTCCTTGTCCCGCATCAGGTCCTTGATCAGCCGGACGAACGCCATGGTGGTGGCGATCTCCTGGCTGCCGGAACCCTTCTTCAGCGCGTCGAAGGCCTTGTCGGCGGGCATCGGCAGCGGCTTGTCGACGACCTTGCGGGCGGGCGCCGGGCCGTCGAGGGCGGCGCGCCGCTCGCGCAGGTAGACCATCTCGGGGGAGTCCTCGGCCGGGCGCCAGTACGGCACCAGGTCGCCCTCCAGCGCGCTGTCCGGGATGGGGAGTTCCAGCACGTCCCGCATGGTGCGGAACTCCGCCATGGTCAGCTTCTTCATCTGGTGGTTGGCGTTACGGGACTCGAAGCCCGCGCCGAGGGTGTAGCCCTTGACGGTCTGCGCCAGGATGACGGTCGGCGCGCCCTTGTGCTCGACGGCGGCCTTGTAGGCGGCGTACACCTTGCGCGGCTCGTGGCCGGCCCGGGAGGTCTGGAACAGCTCCAGCAGCTTGGCGTCGGTCAGCCGGCTCGCGAGGGCCTTCAGGGACTCGTTGGCGCCGAAGAAGTGCTCGCGCAGGTAGGCGGCGTCGCGGGTGGCGTAGGTCTGGAACTGCGCGTCGGGGGTCTCGCCGAGGCGCCGGATCAGGGCGCCGTCGGTGTCCAGGGCGAAGACCTCGTCCCAGGCCCGGCCCCACAGCGACTTGACGACGTTCCAGCCGGCCGCGCGGAACTGGGCCTCCAGCTCCTGCACGATCTTGAAGTTGGGGCGTACCGGGCCGTCGAGGCGCTGCAGGTTGCAGTTGATGACGAAGGTCAGGTTGTCCAGGCCCTCGCGGCCGGCCAGCGCCAGTGCGGCGGTCGACTCGGGCTCGTCCATCTCGCCGTCGCCCAGGAACGCCCAGACGTGGGAGTTGCTGGTGTCCTTGATGCCGCGGTGCTCCAGGTAGCGGTTGAAGCGCGCCTGGTAGATGGCGGAGAGCGGGCCCAGGCCCATGGAGACGGTGGGGAACTCCCACAGCCACGGCAGCCGCCGCGGGTGCGGGTAGGACGGCAGGCCCTCGCCGCCGGCCTCCTGGCGGAAGTGGTCGAGGTGGTCCTCGGTGAGGCGGCCTTCGAGGAAGGCGCGGGCGTAGATGCCGGGGGAGGCGTGGCCCTGGATGTAGAGCTGGTCGCCGCTGCCGTCGCCCTCCTTGCCGCGGAAGAAGTGCTGGAAGCCGGTCTCGTAGAGCCAGGCGGCGGAGGCGAAGGTGGCGATGTGGCCGCCCAGGCCCAGCGCGGAGCCGCGGGTCACCATCGCGGCGGCGTTCCAGCGGTTCCAGGCGGTGATCCGGGCCTCCAGCGCCTCGTCGCCCGGGAAGTCGGGCTCGGCGGAGGTCGGGATGGTGTTGACGTACTCCGTCTCCAGCAGCGACGGCAGGGCGGTGCCTTCGGTGCGCGCGGTGTGCTCCAGGGCACGGCGCATCAGATAGGCGGCGCGATGCGGACCCGCTGCCTCGGTGACGGCGTCGAGCGACTCACGCCATTCGGCCGTCTCCTCGGGATCACGGTCCGGGAGCTGGTCGAGCTGGCTGTACGGCAGGCGCACGGGGTCGGGCATGGGTGGCCCCTTTCCGGACGGGAGGGAAGCTCGGGGTGTCGTCGTGGCCGGGCCCGCGTCCACAGGGCAGGACGGCGGGCCCTCGACGACACCCCCTACAAGTTCGGCAGGCAGGGTTGTCGCGCCCTGGGGAGGACGATACGCCTCTGATCGATGATCGATCAACGCTCGCCGGACCAAAAACCGCAGGTCGGCACGGGGTGCCGCATTTTTGGGCACCGCGTGCCAGTCGAAAAAGGGGTCGGTCGCGCCGTCCCGGAGGGGGTCGGTCGCCCTGTCCGGGAGGCGTCGGTCGGCCCCTCCCGGAGGCGTCGGGCGCCCCCTCCCGGCCGTCCCTCAGACCCGAGGTGCGCAGCTCAGCACGTGTGCCTTGAGCACGGCGCCGATCTTCGGGTCGCGCCGCCGGAAGGCGTCCACGATCTCCTGGTGGTCCTGGGCGTGCGCGCGCGGCTCCGGGCTGAACCAGCGGATCGACAGCGTCGTCCAGACCTCGATTCCCAGTGACTCCCAGGTGTGCAGCAGTACGGAGTTCCCGGCCGCCCGCACGATCTCCCGGTGGAAGGCGACCGTGTGCCGCACCTGCGCCTCCCCGTCACCGGCCCGGTCCGCCTCGCGCAGCGCCGCCACCTCCCGCTCCAGCGCCGCGGTGTCCTCGGCCAGCCGGTCGGCGGCCAGCTCGGCGGCCACCTGCTCCAGCCCGGCCCGCACCGGGTAGCTCTCCTTGAGGTCGTCCGCGGTCAGGTTCCGTACCCGGACGCCCTTGTTCGGCGCCGACTCGATCAGCTGGAGCGACTCCAGCTCGCGCAGCGCCTCCCGTACGGGCGTCTGACTGACCTCCAGCTCCACCGCGATCCGCCGCTCGACGATCCGCTCGCCCGGCTGCCAGCGGCCGCTGACGATCCCCTCCAGGATGTGCTCGCGGATCTGCTCGCGCAGCGAATGGACGACCGGTGGGGTCATGAAGTGGCTCCTTCAGAGCGGGGGGTGGTAAGGGGGCCATTATCCGGGACGCGACCGCGCAAAGGGGCCGGCCCCGGTTCGTACGAGACGCTGTACGAACCGGGGCCGGCCCCTTGCACACCTGCCGGTTGACTACCGGCTCAGAGACCGATCTCGGTCTCGAACTCGGCGGCCTCCAGGATCTGCTTGACCGTGGTCAGGTAGCGGGCGGCGTCGGCGCCGTCCACCAGACGGTGGTCGTAGGAGAGCGCGAGGTAGGTCATGTCGCGCACCGCGATGGTCTCGCCGAGGTCCGGGTGGTTGATGACCACCGGGCGCTTGACGGTGGCACCGATGCCCAGGATGCCGACCTGGTTCGGGGGCACGATGACGGTGTCGAACAGGGCGCCGCGCGAACCGGTGTTGCTGATGGTGAAGGTCGCACCGGACAGCTCGTCCGGCGTGATCTTGTTCGCGCGGACCTTGCCCGCCAGGTCCGCCGTCTTGCGGGCGATACCGGCGATGTTGAGGTCACCGGCGTCCTTGATGACCGGGGTCATCAGGCCCTTCTCCGCGTCCACCGCGATACCGACGTTCTCGGTGTCGAAGTAGGTGATGGTGCCCTCGTCCTCGTTGATCCGGGCGTTGACGACCGGGTGGGCCTTCAGCGCCTGGACCGCGGCCTTGACGAAGAACGGCATCGGGGAGAGCTTGACGCCCTCACGCTGCGCGAACGCGTCCTTGGCCTGGTTGCGCATCCGCATGATCTTGGTGATGTCCACCTCGACCACGGAGGTCAGCTGCGCCTGGCTGTGCAGGGCCTTCATCATGTTGTCGCCGATGACCTTGCGCATCCGCGGCATCTTGACGGTCTGACCGCGCAGCGGGGACGCCTCGATGGCCGGGGCCTTCGACGCGGCCGGAGCGGCGGCGGCAGCGGGCGCGGCGGCCTTGGCGGCCTCCGCGGCGGCGATGACGTCCTGCTTGCGGATGCGGCCACCGACACCGGTGCCCTTGACCGTGGCGAGGTCGACGCCGTTCTCCGCGGCGAGCTTGCGCACCAGCGGGGTGACGTACGCGCCCTCACCGGCGGCCGGGGCCGGGGTGACGGGGGCGGCAGCCGGAGCCGGAGCCGGGGCCGGAGCCGGGGCAGCGGCCGGAGCCGGCGCGGGGGCCGGAGCCGGAGCCGGAGCGGCGGGCGCCGGGGCAGCAGCGGCCGGAGCAGGCGCGGCGGCCGGGGCAGCACCGGCAGCACCGATGACGGCGAGCTTGGCGCCGACCTCGGCGGTCTCGTCCTCACCGACGACGATCTCCAGCAGGGTGCCGGAGGCCGGGGCGGGGATCTCGGTGTCGACCTTGTCGGTGGAGACCTCCAGCAGCGGCTCGTCGGCCGAGACCTCCTCGCCGACCTCCTTCAGCCAGCGGGTGACGGTGCCCTCGGTGACGCTCTCGCCGAGCGCGGGGAGGACGACGTCCGTGCCCTCGGCGCCGCCCGCGGGGGCAGCGGCGGGGGCGGGGGCCTCGGCGGCCGGAGCCGGAGCCGGGGTGGGCTCGGGCTGGGCGGCCGGGGCCTCGGCAGCGGCCGGAGCCGGCGCGGCAGCCGGCGCACCGGTGCCGTCGTCGATGACGGCCAGCTCGGCGCCGACCTCCACGGTCTCGTCCTCGGCCACCTTGATGGCGGTCAGGACGCCGGCGGCCGGGGCCGGGATCTCGGTGTCGACCTTGTCGGTCGACACCTCGAGCAGCGGCTCGTCGGCCTCGACGCGTTCACCCTCGGCCTTCAGCCAGCGGGTGACGGTGCCCTCGGTGACGCTCTCGCCGAGCGCCGGCAGGGTTACGGAAACCGCCATGGTTTCAGTTGCTCCTTACAAAAGTGGTGCGGATGTGGTCGCGCCCGGGACTGGGGTCAGTCGTGGGAGTGGAGAGGCTTGCCGGCCAGGGCCAGGTGAGCCTCGCCGAGCGCCTCGTTCTGCGTCGGGTGCGCGTGCACGAGCTGCGCTACCTCGGCCGGCAGGGCCTCCCAGTTGTAGACCAGCTGGGCCTCACCGACCTGCTCGCCCATACGGTCACCGACCATGTGGACGCCGACCACGGCACCGTCCTTGACCTGGACGAGCTTGATCTCGCCCGTGGTCTTGAGGATCTTGCTCTTGCCGTTGCCCGCGAGGTTGTACTTGAGCGCGACGACCTTGTCGGCGCCGTACAGCTCCTTGGCCTTGGCCTCGGTGATACCCACCGAAGCGACCTCGGGGTGGCAGTACGTCACGCGCGGCACGCCGTCGTAGTCGATCGGCACGGTCTTCTGACCGGCCAGCCGCTCCGCCACCAGCATGCCCTCGGCGAAGCCGACGTGCGCGAGCTGGAGGGTGGGAACGAGGTCACCCACGGCCGAGATGGTCGGCACGTTGGTCTGCATGTACTCGTCGACGAGGACGTAGCCGCGGTCCATCGCGACGCCCTGCTCCTCGTAGCCCAGGCCCGCCGAGACCGGCCCGCGGCCGATCGCGACCAGCAGCACCTCGGCCTCGAAGGTCTTGCCGTCGGCGAGGGTGACCTTGACGCCGTCGGCGGTGTACTCGGCCTTGTCGAAGAAGGTGCCGAGGTTGAACTTGATGCCACGCTTGCGGAAGGCCCGCTCCAGCAGCTTGGAGCTGTTCTCGTCCTCGACCGGGACGAGGTGCTTGAGGCCCTCGATGATCGTCACGTCGGTGCCGAAGGACTTCCACGCGGAGGCGAACTCGACGCCGATGACGCCGCCGCCCAGCACGATCGCGGACTTCGGCACGCGGTCCAGCGTCAGCGCGTGGTCCGAGGAGATGATGCGGTTGCCGTCGATCTCCAGGCCCGGCAGCGACTTCGGCACCGAGCCGGTCGCCAGCAGGACGTGGCGGCCCTGGACACGCTGGCCGTTCACGTCGACGGAGGTCGGGGAGGACAGCCGGCCCTCGCCCTCGATGTACGTCACCTTGCGGGAGGCGATCAGACCCTGCAGGCCCTTGTACAGGCCCGAGATGACCTCGTCCTTGTACTTGTGGACCGCGGCGATGTCAATGCCCTCGAAAGTGGCCTTGACACCGAACTGCTCGCTCTCGCGAGCCTGGTCGGCGATCTCACCGGCGTGCAGCAGAGCCTTGGTGGGGATGCAGCCGTTGTGCAGGCAGGTGCCGCCGACCTTGCCCTTCTCGATCAGGGCGACGTCCAGGCCCAGCTGCGCCCCGCGCAGGGCAGCGGCGTAACCACCGCTACCGCCTCCGAGGATCACTAGGTCGAAAACGGTGCTGGCGTCGTTCGCCACGTCACGTCCTCCATGCATGGGTACGCCGGAGCCGGTCTCCTATGACCGGACGGCGGCTGTGGTTCGGCCGCTTTTACTTCGGCCCTGGGTAAGGGGGGCCCTGTCCTGCCGAGAACCCATCTTTGCACTTGTTCCACGGAGCCGGGACGGCGGGCCGGGCAGTGAGACGGTGACCGGCCGCCCCGTAGGGGTTACCGAGGCGTACGAAATGTGCGGTACCGCACGGGACGAGCCGGGGCGGGAAACGCGTGGACGTACGGATTTCGTCGAGGGCGAACGCGGCGCGGGCGCGCGGCGCACCCGTGCCGACGGCCCCGGGCATGCTGCCCGGGGCCGTGGCGGATATCACGGGCAAAGACGAGGGAATCCCCGCCCCGCCGTCAGCCCAGATCGCCCGCGGCGGTGCGCTCCGCCAGCCGGACCAGGGTGCGGACCGCGGATCCGGTGCCGCCCTTGGGCGTGTAGCCCCAGGGCGCGCCCTCGTGGAAGGCCGGGCCCGCGATGTCGAGGTGGGCCCAGGGGATGCCCTCGCCGACGAACTCCTTCAGGAAGAGGCCGGCGACCAGGCCGCCGCCCATCCGCTCACCCATGTTGGCGATGTCGGCAACCGGCGAGTCCATGCCCTTGCGCAGCTCGGACGGCATCGGCATCGGCCAGGACTGCTCGCCGACCTCCTCCGCGATCTCGTGGATCGAGGTGCGGAAGGCGTCGTCGTTGGCCATGACCGCGAAGGTGCGGTGGCCCAGGGCGAGCACCATGGCACCGGTCAGGGTGGCGACGTCCACGATCGCGTCCGGGGTCTCCTCCGAGGCGCGGGTCAGCGCGTCGGCCAGCACCAGCCGGCCCTCGGCGTCGGTGTTGAGCACCTCGACGGTCTTGCCGCTGTACATGGTCAGCACGTCGCCGGGGCGGGTGGCCGAGCCCGACGGCATGTTCTCGGCGAGCGCCAGCCAGCCGGTGACGTTGACCCTCAGGCCGAGGCGGGCGGCGGCCACGACCGCGGCGAACACGGCGGCCGCACCGCTCATGTCGCACTTCATGGTCTCGTTGTGGCCGGCCGGCTTGAGCGAGATGCCGCCCGAGTCGTAGGTGATGCCCTTGCCGACCAGCGCCAGGGTCTTGTCGGCCTTGGGGTGCGTGTGCGCGATCCGCACCAGCCGCGGCGGGGCCTCGGAGCCCTGGCCGACGCCCATCAGGCCGCCGTAGCCGCCCTTCTTGAGCGCCTTCTCGTCCAGCACCTCGACCTTGAGGCCGAACTCCTTGGCGGCGGCCTGGGCCTGGGCCGCGAAGGACTTCGGGTCGAGGTCGTTGGAGGGTGTGTTGATGAGATCGCGGGCGCGGTTGATCTCCTCGGCCAGTGCCACGGAGCGCTCGGCGGCCGCCTTGAACTCCTTGTCGCGCGGCTTGCCGCCGACGAGCGCGGCCTCGCCGAGCGGCGCCGACTTGGCGTTGTCCTTCTTGCTGCCCTTGGCGTTCTGCCCGTTGCCGTTGCTGCGGTACGCGGTGAAGGCGTACGCGCCGAGCAGCGCGCCCTCGCTCACCGCGGCGGCGGCCTCGGCGTCCTCGACGGGCAGCGCGAAGCCGGCCTTCTTGGTGCCGGACAGGGCGCGGGCGGCGCTGCCCGCGGCGCGCCGCAGCGCCTCGTTGTCGTAGGCGTCGCCCTTGGCCGGGGCGTCGCCCAGGCCGACCGCCAGCACGACCGGTGCCTTGAGGCCGTCGCCGGCGGGCAGCTTGGTCACCTCGCCCTCGGCACCACTCGCGCCGAGGGTCTCCAGCACAGCGCCGAGCTTGCCGCCGAAGGCCTTGTCCACGGCCTCCGCGCCGGGGGCGACAACGACGCCCTTGGCGCCCTTGGCCACGCCGACGACGACGGCATCCGCACGCACCGTTGCGGCGGAAGAAGTACTGAGGGTCAGTGCAGTCACGGTGATAGGGGTCCTGTTCGTCCGGGGAATCCGTCTGCGCGCAACGCGCTGCTGCGGCCGAGCCTACGCTCGGCGACGCCGCGGGGCCCCGTCCCCCGGCACACCGGCGGCGAAGGCCGCTCCGGCGGACGATGCCGTGACGGGTGAACTGCGTTGTTACCAGGGCGAGTTGGGGGTGGCGGCGGCAAGCTGGGCGACGGTCAGCCCAGTGCCAGCGCCAGCAGCGCCGTGAGGCCGGCGCTCTCCGCGAGAGCCCCGAACACATCGCCGGTCACCCCGCCGAACCGCCGCCGGCAGTGCCGGAGCACCAACTCGCCGAGCCCGAGGCCGGCCAGCGCCGCGAGGGCGGCGCGCAGCGCGCCGTACGGGCCGAACGCGGCTCCGGCCGCCGCACATCCGGCGGCCACCAGCGCCACGCACAGCAGCGCCGCCCGCGCCGGAACGGTGCCCGCGACCGCCGCGCCCAGTCCCTCCGGGCGGGCGGCCGGCACCCCCGCGCGGGAGGCGAGGGTCAGTGCGCTGCGCGCGGTCACCGCGGCGACGGCCACCGCGACCGCGCCGCGCGCCCAGCCCCCGGCGTACAGCCCGGACAGCGCGGCCACCTGCGCCAGCAGGGTGAACACCAGCGTGAGGACCCCGAACGGGCCGATGTCGGACTGCTTCATGATGCGCAGGGCGTCCTCGGCGGGCTTGCCGCTGCCCAGGCCGTCGGCGGTGTCGGCGAGCCCGTCCAGATGCAGTCCGCGGGTGAGCACCGCGGGCACCGCGGCGGTGCCGACCGCGGCCAGCAGCGGACTGCCGCCGAGCAGCAGCAGCGCACCGCCGAGGGCGGCCGCGCACAGCCCGACGACCAGCCCGGCCAGCGGCGCGCAGAGCATCCCGCCGCGCGCCGCCGCCCGGTCCCAGCGGGTGACGTGCACCGGCAGTACGGTCAGCGTCCCGAACGCGAAGCGCAGGGCGTCGGAGGGGGACGGGGGAGCGGAGGTCTCGGTCACCGCGGCAGGCTATCCGGGCGCCGGCGGCGTTTGGCTGCCGGTCCCGGGCACCGGGAGGGGGCCTAATGGTTGCTCCGTGTCCTCGTGCGGCAAACCGGGAGAGTGGGATGGGCCACTGGTGGTACCGCAACATCGTCGAGCCGGGGAAGCTGCCGCTGCTGCTCGCCCTGGCCTCCTTCGTCCTGACCTTCCTCGTCACCCGCGTCATCACCCGGCTCATCCGCGCGGGCCGGGGACCGTTCCGCAACATCAGCCCGGGCGGCGTCCATGTACACCATGTCGTGCCCGGCGTGGTGCTGATGGTCCTCGGCGGCTTCATCGCGCTCGCCGGCGGCCGGCGCGGCTTCGGCTCCGGTGTCGCGGCGGTGCTCTTCGGGATGGGAGTGGGCCTCGTCCTGGACGAGTTCGCGCTGATCCTGCATCTGGACGACGTGTACTGGACCGAGGAGGGGACCAAGAGCGTCGAGATCGTCATCCTCACCGCCGCCCTGGTCGCCCTGATCCTCGGCGGCTTCCTGCCGTTCGGCGTCAACGAACTGAGCCCGGACGAGTCGACGAACCGCTTCACCGTCGTACGGACCGTGGCGGTCAACTTCCTCTTCGTGCTCGTCGCGCTCGTCAAGGGCAAGGGCCGGATGGCGGTCATCGGCGTCTTCGTGCCGTTCGTCGCGCTGTTCGGGGCGGTCCGGCTGGCCCGGCCGCACTCACTCTGGGACAGGCGCTGCTACCGCAACCGGCCGAAGGCGCGGGCCCGTGCCCGGGTCCGCGCCGTCCGTCACGACCGCCGCTGGTCGGGGCTGCGCCGCAGGGTCGAGCAGTTCATCGGGGGTACTCCCAGCCGCTGACCTGCTGGAAGCCGGGCGGTTTGTGCGGCTGCCACACCTCCTGCAGCAGACACACCGCCAGCACCGCCAGCGCCGCCGCGACGTGCTCCTTGCCCGCCAGGTTGTTCTTGATGAACACCACCTCGACGACCATCGAGACCACCACCGCGGTACAGGTGAACCACGCGCGATGGCGCCAGCACACGTACACCGCCAGCCCCACCACGGCCGCCGAAGGACCGGTGTCGATCACGTACTTGTCCGAGTCGGGCAGCCCGATGGGACTCTCCGGGCCGATCCAGATGCCGATCCGGGCGTACATCGTCCCGGCGAGCGTGGCCAGGTAGGCGACCCCCAGCGTCTGCCGCCAGCCCACACAGATCTCCGCGATCCCGAAGACCACCAGGATCTGCGCCAACGCACCCCACACCGGAAGGTCCAGCGCGGGCACGAACAGCGACAGCGGGGTCCGCAACAGCGCCACCCACAGGTGCTCCCAGGCCTGGACGGAGCCGATGTCCTGCACCGCCCGATAGCCCCAGGCCTGGTTCTGTACGCACTGGAAGACCAGGGTCAGTCCGACCGCGGCGAGCGTCACCGGAATCGCCCGCAGCCGCCGTGTGACCAGCGCGGACCGCACCGTCCACAGCAGCGGGCCCCACTCGCCGCGCGCGAAGCGGCGCAGGGCGGACGCGTCCCCGGGCCCCGGCACAGGTACCTCCCGCCCCGCCCCGGCTCCGCTCATCTCACGTTCTCCAGGTGCTTGCGGTTCAGCCACTTGGGCAGTCCGGGTGCTTCCAGAAAACCTTCCGCGCGGGCCGCGGCGATTCCGATGCGCAGCAAATCGGTGCTCTTTTCGAAGAGCAGGTACCGCGGCTCCCAGATGGGCCGGTATTTCGCATTGGCGCGATAGAGCGATTCAATCTGCCACCACCGGGAGAAGAAGCTGAGCAGTGAGCGCCACAGGCGCAGCACCGGGCCCGCGCCGAGCCGCGATCCACGTTCGAAGACGGAACGGAACATCGCGAAGTTCAGTGAGAGCTGAGTGATCTCCACCTCTTTCGCGCGCTGGATCAACTCCAGCACCATGAACTCCATCAGACCGTTCTCGGAGTTCCGCTCCCGCCGCATCAGATCCAGCGAAAGGCCCTTTGCGCCCCACGGGACGAAACTGAGCAGCGCCCGCAGCTCCCCGGATTCCCCGTCGGCGCCGCCGTCCCGGCACTCCAGCATCACGCAGCGCCCGTCCCCGGGATCCCCGAGCCGGCCCAGCGCCATCGAGAAACCGCGCTCGGTCTCCCCGTCGCGCCAGTCGTCGGCCAGATGCAGCAGCCGGTCCATCTCCTCGGCGGGGATGTCCTCGTGCCGGCGGATCCGGACCGTGTAGCCGGCCCGCTCGATACGGTTGTACGCCTGCCGTACGGTGCGCATCGCCCGCCCGGCGAGCGTGAACTCCGCGGTCTCCACGATCGCTTCGTCGCCGAGCTCCAGCGCGTCCAGCCCGTGCCGCGCGTAGATCGTGCCGCCCTCCTCGCTCGCGCCCATCACGGCCGGCGCCCAGCCGTGCTCCCGCGCCTCGGCCAGCCAGCCCTCGATGGCGCCGGGCCAGGCCTCGGGGTCGCCCAGCGGATCACCGGAGGCCAGCGACACCCCGCCCACCACGCGGTAGGTGACCGCGGCCTTGCCGCTGGGGGAGAACAGCACGCTCTTGTCGCGGCGCAGGGCGAAGTAGCCCAGCGAGTCCCGGTCGCCGTGCCGCGCCAGCAGACCGCGCAGCCGCTCCTCGTCGTCCGCGGTGAGCGGCTCGGTGCGGCGCACGGACCGGAACGCCGCCCACAACACCGCGACGAGCAGCAGCGTGCTCAGCACATTGATCGCGACATTCACCCAGTTCGGGGTGGCGATCTCCGGGAACGCACGGTCGTCGGCGACCAGCGACACCAGCCGCATCAGGCCGTAGCGCCAGCGCTGGACGAACGTCGAGGAACCGTCCGCGGTGTTGGTGGCGCTCACCAGCAGCGCCGCGAGCAGCGAGGTGACCAGCAGGCCGCCGGCCGCGACCGCCGCCGCCAGTTTCGGATTCGAGCGGTCGCCCTTGGCGTAGAACTCCCGGCGCCCGACCACCAATGCGGCGACGAACAGCACGGTCAGCCCCAGCGACACCCAGTTCTGCAGATGTCCGCGGAACTCCGGGACCGTCGCCATCCCGAGGGCGAACAGCAGTACCAGCAGACCGGAGAGCACCAGATTCAAAATCCATGCCGCCCGCTTGCGCCGCCGCAGGGTGACGGAGAGGAAGAGCGAGAAGGCGCCGGAGGCGAACCCCGCGGTCAGCAGATACGGAGTGAAGAATTCCGCGATGTTGTGCCGCCGGATGTCGTTGCCGAACGACACCCACACCGCACTCAGGAAATTGAGGAACGTGACCGTGCGCAGATACCAGATGCCGAACCCGGCACCACGCTGTGACCATGGACCGCGCGGGCGGTCTTCATCCGGACTCAAGCGATGTCTCCCATAAAACGTGTAAAGCGCGATCTTATGGGGCGCACACCGGTGGTCCGGTACGGCAGGAAGCGGCGAGGCGCCCGCACGGGGCGCCCGTCCGGTCGCTTCGTACGGTGCCGGCCCCGCCGGGCCGGTGCCGGGTCAGTCGCGCACGGGCAGCTCTGCCGCCAGGGCCGCGGCCGCCTGCACCAGTGGCAGGGCGAGCAGCGCCCCCGTCCCCTCGCCCGCAGTGACGCCGTGGTCGAGCAAAGGGTTGAGCGCGATCCGGTCCAGCGCCTTCGCCTGCGCCGGCTCCCCGCTCGCCTGCCCGGCCACCCACCAGTCCGGCGCCCGGAACGCCACCCGCTGCGCCACCAGCGCACAGGCCGCCGAGACCACCCCGTCCAGGATCACCGGGGTGCGGCGCACCGCGCTCTGCAGCAGAAAGCCGGTCATCGCGGTCAGGTCCGCGCCGCCGACCGCGGCCAGCAGCTCCAGCTGATCGCCGAGCACCGGACGGGCCCGCCGCAGCGCGTCGCGGATCGCCGCGCACTTGCGCATCCACGCCAGATCGTCGATGGGGGCACCGCCGCGCCCGGTGACCACCGAGGCGTCCGTACCGCACAGCGCGGCGATCAGGGTGCTCGCGGCCGTCGTCCCGCCGACGCTCAGATCGCCCAGCACCACCACGTCGGTGCCGGCGTCCGCCTCCTCGTCCGCCAGGGCCATCCCGGTCCGGAACGCCGCCTCGGCCTCCTCGGCCGTCAGCGCGTCCTCGATGTCGATCCGGCCCGAACCGCGCCGCACCCGGTGCCGGCTGACCTCCCCGGGCAGCTCCTGCGGGTCGCAGTCCACCGCCAGATCGACCACCCGCAGCGGCGCCTCCGCGCCCCGGGCCAGCACCGCCGCCGGGCTCGTACCGTCCAGCACGGCCCGGACGAGATCCCTGGTGGTCCCCGCCGGCCGGGCCGAGACGCCCAGCTCCGCCACCCCGTGATCGCCCGCGAACAACAGCACCCGCGGCCGCTCGACGGGCCGCACCGGCACCTGCTGCTGGGCGGCGGCCAGCCACTCGCCCAACTCGTCGAGGCGGCCGAGCGCCCCCGGCGGCAGGGACAGGCGGGCCCGCCGCTCCTCGGCGGCACGGCGCACCCCGCCGTCGGGGCGCTCGATCAGGTGGGCGAAGTCATCGAGATTCAGGGCGCTCATTGGGCGCAGATTACCGTCAACTCACCGCTGACGAGGCACGTCGGGGGGATCGGGCCGCCGCGAAGCGCACCTCGCACACGAGGGGCACCAGCGCCCGCAGCACCGGCGTCCGCTGCCCGAGCCACGACGGCAGGCCGTACGCCGTCCACCGCCACGGCGGGCCCGCTGCCGGCACCGCCGCGAGCTCGTGCACCGCGGCGATGCCCGGGTGCGTACCGGCCAGCCGCGGCAGTTCACCACGGTCCAGCCCCCAGCGCACCGGAGCCGACCACCGGCCGCCGCCCGGCGCGGCCGCGGCCCGCCGGGCCAGCGCCGCGGTCAGCCGTGGCAGGGCGTCAAAAACCAGCGCACCGCCGGGAAACCGCTCGGCGCACGCCGCCAGCAGCGCCCTGACCGTCGCCGGCGGCAGCCGCATCAGCACCCCCGGCGCGGTGACGACGACCCCGCGCTGCGGCTCCCGCACCGCGTCCAGCCAGTCGTGGCCGCCCGCCGCGCAGGCGACCGTACGCCGCCGGGGCCCGTCCGGCAGCAGCATCCGGCGCACCGCGGCGGCCTCCGGCACCACCACCGTCAGCCAGGTCAGCCGCCCGTTGTCCAGCCGCCAGAAGCCGGTGTCGAGGCCCTCCCCGAGCGCGACCACCGTCGCCTGCGGATGCCGCGCCAGATAGGCCCGGACGGCCGCGTCGAAACGCCGCCCGCGTGCCCCCGGGTCCCGGGCGGGCGGCGCGGGACACCCCGCCGGTGCTTCGGTCTCGGTCCGCTCGGATTCGGTCACCGCTCAAGAGCACCCGGCACCGCACCCCGGGGCAAGCGGACACGGGCCGCACCGGTCATCCGTCATCCACGCAGCGCAAGCGCCTGGCCCGCGACGACCAGCAGCACCTGCTCGCACTCCGCGGCGAACGCCGCGTTCAGCCGCCCCAGTTCGTCGCGGAACCGGCGGCCCGCCGGGGTCGCCGGGACGACCCCGGAGCCGACCTCGTTGCTGACCGCCACCACCGGCCGCCGGGTCGCGCGCACCGCCGCCACCAGCGCGTCGGTCCGCTCCCGCAGCGCCCGCCGGCCACCGGCCTCCCAGGCCGCGTCGTCCCACGCCCCGACCTCGTCCATGACATGCGTCAGCCACAGCGCCAGGCAGTCGATGAGCAGCGGCGACGCGTCGGCCGCCCGGCCGGACCCGGGCCCGGCGGCGTCGGTGTCCGGCGTCCCGGGTTCCCTCCCCGGCCCGGCGGCTTCCCTCCCCGGCCCGGCGGCCTCCAGGAGCGGCACCAGATCGCAGGTCTCGACGGTCCGCCAGCTGCTGGGGCGCCGCTCACGGTGCAGCGAGACCCGCTGCTTCCAGTCCTCGTCGCCGTCCCGGGTCCCCCCGGTGGCCACGTACACCACGTCCGGGAAGGCCGCGAGCCGCCGCTCCGCCTCCAGCGACTTCCCGCTGCGCGCCCCGCCCAGCACCAGCGTCCGCCGTGGCAGATCCGGCACCGCGTGATACTCGCCGACCACCAGCGAACTGCCGTCGGCCACCGCCCGGGCGCCCACCGCGGCCAGTCTGCGGTGCAGCTCGGGCCCCGGCGGCACGTCGTGGTCCACATGCACCGCGACCACATCCGTCGCCGCGTCGACCAGGCCGCCCGCCCGCAGCCGGGCCAGCGCGTCCGGCCGCGCCAGCACGTCGAGCAGCACCAGGTCGTACGGCCCCGCGCCGCCCTGGCCCCCGCCGCGCTCACCGCTGCCGGACGCGAGAAACTCGGCGGTGTGGATGTGACTCTCCTCGGCAC